>NZ_JBEPXO010000001.1:0-84769 GCF_041641895.1 Salinigranum sp.
GGCGGGCGACGACGCGCTCGCAGCTATCGACGGCGTCGACGTCGTCCTCGGCGGCCACGTCCACAGTCGCCGGAACGAACTGGTGACGGGGACGCGCTGTACCCGCCCGGGGGTCAACGGCGAGGCTGTCTGCGAGGTCGACCTCGCGACGGGGGTGGTGACGCTGCACGAGACGGCCGCTGCGGACCCGTACGAACCGCTCGTGTCGGCCCTCGAACGCCGCGTCGCCACGGCCGGCTTCGACGAAGTCGTCGCGCACGTCGACGACCCGCTCTACAGAGACCACGAGACGGTCTTCGGCGGGGAGTGTCGCATCGGCAACCTCGTCGCCGACGCGTACCGATGGGCCACCGACGCCGACGTCGGCCTCCAGAACAGCGGCGGCATCCGCCAGGGACCGCCCCTCTCGGGTAAGGTCACGACCGGCGACCTGGTGAGTATCGTCCCCTTCGAGGAGCAGGTAGTCACTGCGGAGGTGACGGGAGCGGAACTCGTGGCCATCCTCACCGAGTCGGCGGGGGAGAACCTCACGTTCGGCGACCCCGACTGGTGGCACGGACACGTGAGCGGCGTCTCGATGACGGTCGGCGACGACGGCCTGGCGGACGTCTTCGTGGCCGACGAACCACTCGACCCGGCAGCGACGTACACGGTCGGCACCTCGGACTACCTCCTCCACACCGACCACGAGTTCCCCACGCTGGACCAGCACCACCGCGCGGGCGAGGTCGGTATCCAGTACGAGGTGCTCTGGTCGTACGCGCGGGCGGAGGGCCTCGACGCGAGCGTCGAGGGGCGAATCCGGAAATGAGCCGCAACAGAAACGTTCAGGCCACCGGAGCGTTTTCCCCCGGACATGACCCGCGTCGTGGTTCCGGTCAGGTATCCGCTGTCGGAGCCCTCCGAAGCGACACTACGAGAGGCCGTTCGAATCGCCCGCGAGAAGGACGCGGACATCACCGTCCTCCACGTCGACCTCTATCAGGACTCCCGTGGGGTGACCCGTGCCGACCTCAAGCGGGCCGCCGAGCGTGCGGTCGGGTCGATCGACCGCGCCCGGTACGTCGTCCGACGGGGCTTCCTCGTCGAGGAGACCATCCTCGAAGAGGTCGCCGCCGAGTCGGCCGACATCGTCGTCATCGGTACCAAGCAGGCCTCCCGGTGGCGGACGATGGTCAAACGGTTCCTCGACGACCCCAACATCGAGACGTTCCTGGAGGAGAAACTCGACTGCCAGGTCGTCACCGTCCGCGCCGACTGAGTCCCCGTTCAGTTCAGCCCTCGCGGTCCTGCCGAGAGAGAGGCCGTCTGCCGTCGGCGTCGGCGTCACCATCGACGTCCCGACCAGAGCCCGTCTCGCCGTCCCACTCCCGTCCGGTGCCGTTGCCCAGCGCGACCTGTGCCTGTGCGACACCGCTCGTCTCGTCGAACACGAGGTGCTGGTGCGGGTAGGCCATCTCGACGTTCTGGCCGTTCTCGGCGAGGAGTTCGCCCAGGTTGGTCAGCACGCGCGAGCGGACGGTTCCGAGCTTGTACGGCTTCTTCGCCCAGTAGCGAAGCTGCAGGTTGATGCCGTGGTCGGCGTACTGGTCGATGTACGCCGTCGGCTTCGCAGGGTACCGCGCGCTCCCGATGCGGATGTCTGGGCCTCCCTCGATGACCATGTCGCACTGACTCCCCGCCTGTTCGAGCAGTCGGCGCGCCTCGTCGATGTCGGACTCGTACGTCACGAGCACGTCGAGGCTGAGCCGTGTCCGTTCGTCTTCGGCGGAGAAGTTGACGACGTCGCGGTCGCGGATGGTGGAGTTCGGGATGACGAGGAACGTGTTGTCGAGTGTGAACATCTTGGTGTAGCGGAGGGTGATGTCGTCGACGAATCCCCGCCGTCCGTCGTCGAGTTCGATCATGTCGCCGATCTCGTACGGCTGGTCGGCGAGGATGAACAGCCCGTTGATAGCGCTCCCGATAATCGGCGCGAGGACGATACCGATTACTGCCGAAAGCACCGTCACGGAGAGGACGATGTTCCCCAGTTCGATGCCGACGACGTTGAGCGCGAACGCGCCAGCGAGGAGGATAGTCACCACCCGCGCGCCCTTGAGGGCGGTCTGGGCGACGCTCTGGCGCTCGAACCGCCGTGCGATGGGCCGGCCGAGGAGGCGGACGAGATACTTCGAGGCGTACGCCCCGATCACGAGGATGGCGACGACGACGACGAGCCGCCACCCGGGGAACTGCATCCACCCCGGCAAGACGTCCGCCAGCGTGGGCTCGTCCGCCGCCTGCAGCACCACGAGGGGGTCCATGGGGAACGCTCGGCGCAACTACAAAAAAGGGTTGTCCTCCCCGTCGTGCGTTCGGCGGACGGGGCGAGCGCTCCCGCCGCGATACGTCACGCGTCGTCGTCGCGCAGACGCGTCCGGACGCTCTCGGCGTGAGCCTCCAGTCCTTCGGCCTCCGCGAGCGTCGTGATGGTCTCCGAGAGGTCGTCGAGCGCCCCTCTCGACAGTCGCTGGACCGTCGACGACCGGAGGAACGTGTCGACGGAGAGGCCGCCGTGGAGGCGCGCGCCGCCGCCCGTCGGCAGGACGTGGTTGGTCCCCGACGCGTAGTCGCCGGCCGCCACCGGCGTGAACGGCCCGAGGAAGACGCTCCCGGCGTTCGAGAGACGGTCGAGGAGCGCCTCGTCGTCGTCGGCCTGGATGGAGAGGTGTTCGGCGGCGTACTCCTCGGCGAAGAGGACGGCCTCGGGCATCGACCGCGCGAGGAAGACGCCGGAGGCGTCGTTTTCCAGGGCCTCACGGGCAGTCTCGGCACGCGCGCGGTCGGGGAGCCGTTTCGCCACCGCCGCGACCACCGCCTCGGCGACTGCCTCCGAATCGGTGACGCAGACCACCGACGCGTTCGGGTCGTGTTCGGCCTGCGCGAGCAGGTCCGCGGCGACGTACTCCGGCGTCGCGGTGTCGTCGGCCAGCACCAGTATCTCCGAGGGCCCGGCGAGGAAGTCGATTTCGACGTCGCCGCGGACCTCGGCCTTCGCCGCCGTCACCCACCGGTTGCCGGGGCCGACGACCTTCTGGACGCGGTCGACGGTGTCGGTGCCGTACGCGAGGGCGGCGACGGCCTGTGCGCCGCCGATCGCGTACACCCTGTCCGCACCGGCCTCGTGGATGGCCGCGAGCGTGACCGGGTTCATCTCGTCGGCGGGCGGTGTGGCGACGGCGACGTGTTCGACGCCGGCGACGACGGCGGGGACGACGCCCATGACCGCGCTCGACGGGTACGCGGCGGCTCCGCCGGGGACGTAGACGCCGACGCGCTCGATCGGGCGGAAACGCCGGCCGAGTTCGCGACCCTCCTCCGCCACGCGCCAGTCGTCGGGTACCTGCCGCTCGTGGAACGACCGGACGTTGTCGACGGCCGTCCGAATCGCCGCCAGCACCCGGTCGTCCACCTCCCTGACGGCGCGTTCGGCCTGGTCGGTCACGTCGAGGTTGCCGACTTCGACGTCGTCGAAGTCGCGGGAGAACTCCCGGACGGCGACGTCACCCTCGTCGCGGACGCGCGTCGTGATGTCGCGGACGTCGCCGCGAATCTCGGCGACGCCGGCGTCGCGCTCGAACAGCGCCTCCCGCTCCGCCGGGCGGAGGTCGCCGACCGCGCGGACGTCGAGGTCGAGGTCGGAATCGAGGTCCATACCCCGGTGTAGCGAGGGCGGCAGAAAAGACGTTCCGACTCGTCGGTCGCCGACGTCGCTCCCGGCAGTCGTCCGCGGCCAACGACGCGGCGGCCGGTCGGACGCACCCCCCACTGGACCGTCCTGTCCGTCGTCGACTGCGCGTCAGGGACGCGTCGCGGTGAGCACCCAGTCGGCCGGCGTCCGCCGTTCCACCTCGGCGTCGACGTCGGCCGGCCGACAGTCGGCGAGGCGCGCGAGGAACTCCCGGACCGGTGTCGGGTCGCGGTCGCTGACGAGCGTGAACGTCGACCCCGAGTCGAGCGCGGTGAACCGCGACCGGACCCGCTCGCGTCGCGTCTCGGGTGCGTCCCCCCGGATGTCGACGGCGTCGTCGGGGACGTCGACCTCCCACGCCGTCTCCGCCGCGTCGCGGACGGCGTCGGCGAGTCGCGCCATCGGGGCGGGGACCGACCCGGGCGTCGGTGTCTCCTGCAACTCGGTCTCGAACGGCACCTCCGCGAGGACGGGCGCGGGGAGCGTCTCCGCCGGACTGCTCCCGGGGAAGAGGTCGTGGGTGTCGCCACACGACGGGCAGGTGAACGACCCCATGTTGAGCACCGCGCCGAGGACGGGCACGTCGTTGTCGCGGAACAGGTCGACGCTCCGGCGGGTGTCCGCGAGGCTGGCCGGGTACGGCGTCGTCACGACGACCACACCGTCGACCGCGACTTCCTGAAGCGTCGTCAGGACGACATCGCCCGTCCCCGGCGGCAGGTCCACGACGAGCGTGTCGTCAGCGGTCCACGCCGTCGTCTCGAACAGTTCGGTCAGCGCGTCGTGCGCCATCGCGCCGCGCCACGCCAGCGGGGCGCCCGACTCCATCAGGCCGACACTCATCACGTCGAGCGTCGCCTCCGCGCCGGCGACGGTCACGGGGAGGGGGTTCCCCTCGTCGTCGGAGTGGATTGGGCCGGAGACGTCGAGCAGTTCGGGGACGTTCGGGCCGTGGACGTCCGCGTCGAGCAGGCCCGTCGCCCCGTCTGCCGCCAGCGCACACGCGAGGCCCGTCGCGACCGTCGACTTGCCGACGCCCCCCTTCGCACTGGCGACGGCGATGACCGTGTCGAAGCCGGCGACGCCGGTGTCCTCGTCGGTCGCCGTCGGGGCGACGGGTTCGACGTGGGCACGGTCGACGCCCGGAACGTCGCGGACCGCCTCGAGCATGGCGCGCATCACCCCCTGTGCGTGCTCGTCGTCGAACTCGGTCACGCTCGCGCCGACGACCACCGCGCCGCCGCCGTCGCTGTCGTCGCCAGCGTCGTCGTCGCTGTCGTTCTCGCCGTCAGGGTGACGGCCATCGTGGCCGTCCTGTCCGACCTCGACGTCGAGGGACTCGACGAGGCCAGCCTCGAAGACGTTCACGCCGGCGTCGGGGTCGCGGACGGTCCGGAGCGCCGCTTCGACTCGTTCCTGCAGGTCAGTCGCGTCGTCCGGTTCGGACGGTACGTCGGTCGGTGTCTGGGTGTGCTCGGTCATCTCGTGTCCTCAGAGGTTCGGCGTTCGGTTGAGGGCGTCCTCGCCCGGCAGGGTTCGGTCGGTCTCCGCGAGGGTCCCGCTGAACTGTCGGCGGAAACTCCCCGCATCGACCTCCAGCGCCTTCGCGGCCGTCTTGCGGACGATGTCGGGTTCCGACTCGTCGGCGCGGATGGCGCGGAGGGTCTCGTCGGCCCGGTCGTCGTCGACGCCGCCGAGCAGGTGTGCGGACCACTCCCGCACCCGTTCGCTCGGGTCCTCGGCGGCCGCGAGGAGTTCGGGAAGCGCGTTCTCGCCGCGGTGTTTGAACAGCGAGACGAGCGCGTTCCGGCGGACCGCGTGGTGGTCGTCGTCGAGTTTCCGCTCGATGACCTGCTCGTGGGTCGCGCGGTCGAGGCGGTCCAGCGAGACCACGGCCTCCGCACGGACCCACGGTTCCGGGTCGTCGGTCAGCGCGCACGCCGTCTCGGCGGCGAGGCCGTCCCCGTCGCCCTGTTTCGCCAGCGCCTCGACGGCGAACTGTCTGACCTCCGCGTCGTCGTCGGTCGTCGCGGCGCGGGCGAGCGCCCGCACCGTCCGCTCGGTGGGGTCGCGTTCGGCGAGTCCGAGCGCGGCGAGGCGCCGCTCGACGGCGTCGTCGCCGGTCAGGAGCGTGAGGAGGTCGTCGAGGGTGTCGTCCTCGACGGGTTCGGTGTCGCTCGCGGCGAGTTCGTCGAGCGAGGCCTCGCCGATGGTGACGTCGCGGTCCACCTCGATGTCCTCGAGTCCGACCGGGTCCTCCCCGAACCCGGGACTCCGCTCGGGGTGGAGCTGTGGGTCGGGCGGGCCGTCGGTCGCCTCCTCCTCGTCTCTCACGACCGGACACCTCCCCCGGTGGCGGTCTCTGCTGGTTCGACGGGGTCGGCGAGCAACGCGACAGCGACGACCACCGCCAGCGCGCCGAGGACTGTTGCGGGGACGCCGGCGACGAGCAGCAGACAGACCCCGAGCGCGACGGCTCCCTGTCCCCGGTGGACTGCGGTGACGAGGGCGGTGACGCCCCCGGCGGCCGCGAGGACGACGAGGCCGAGCGGCGCGCTGACGACGCCCCCGCCGACGAGGAGGACCGCACCGGCGACGTACGGGGCGCTGGTCGCGGCGCCGACGGTCAGGAGACCGGCGAGCGCGCCAGCGAGCACGCCCAGTCGACCGTAGCCGGCGACGAGGGGTGTCAGCGCCACACCGGCGAGTGCGACTGCCGACCCGAGCGGCCGTAGCGTCCCCGGGTCGACGCCGGCAGTCGCCGCGAGCGAGACGCAGACGGCGGCCACGAGGACGCCCGCGACGGCAGTCGTGCGGAGTCGCCGCGGTGGGGCCGCACGCCCGACGTGGGCCGCGAAGACGACACCCCCGCCCGCGGTGACGCCGACGGCCGCCGGGAGCCACGCGGCAGTGGACAGTGCCGCGAGGGCGCCGAAGCCACCGGCGAAGACGAGTCCGACCCGGACGAGCGGTCGCGGGTCGGTCACCGCGAGGAGCAGGGCCGCGGCGGCCGGTCCCCCGACGGCGACGGGGAGCGCACCGGTCGCCACCGCGACGACGTCCGCGGGGAGGGCCCCGGGCGCGTTGTGGACGACCCGGTACAGCGTCGCCAGCGCGACGGGGACGAGGCCACAGAGACCGGCGAGGGTCCGTGTCGAGACGTGCAAGCGCGGCGACAGTCCGACGACGGGGGCGAGGCGGTCACCGAGACGCTCGCCGAGGTGGACGGGCCCGGGCGTCCGGTCGGAAGAGCCGCTCACCCGCGCTCACCCCCCTCGCCCTCGTCGACCCCACTGCCCTCGAAGCGGGCGGCGAGCGCGGCCTGGTCGGCGGCGACGAAGCGCCGCAGGAAGTCGGCGAGTTCGCCGTAGATGCTCGTCCCGCCCTGCTCGGCCATCCGCTCGGCGAGTCCGTCGGCAAGCACGTGGAGGTGTCGGTCGTGGAAGTCGAGTCGCGCTCGCGCGGCGGCCGTGGACCCGGTCGCCTCGTGTCGCGCGAGGTAGCCGGCGAACTCCAGCAGGTACGGGAGGAAGTCGTGGTTGTCGCGGGCCGACTGGTCGACCTCCAGGCCGAAGTAGTCGTACGCCCGTGCGAGGTCGAGGTTCACGTCATTCCACGACGCCTCCGGCCGGTACGCAGACTCGTACAGCGACACGGGCGGGCCGTCGGCCTCGAGCGACCCGTCCGTCCGGTCGGTGTACTCCGCGTAGCCGACGGTGAAGAGGTCGTTGAACCGCGCACAGAGCAGGTCGTGTGGCTCGTCGACGGTCAGGTCCGGTGAGTCGACTGCCAGGTCGGTGGCGTCGACGAGCGCCCGGCAGGTGGCGTCGGCGTCGCCCGCGGCCAACTGCGCGTAGGTCGCCCCGTCGGGTTCGTCGAACAGCGTCGCGACGAGCGCGTACACCCCGCCGCGGGCGGCGGCCGCCGTGTCGACCCGGTCGTGGTCGAGTCGCTCGCGGCCGTGCGTCGTCTCCGCGTTCGCGTCCCCGTCTCCCTCCGCGACTGCCCCGGCGTCGGCGTCTCCATCGGTGCTCATCCCTGCTCCTCCCCCGCGGCCCGCACGGCGCTGATGGTCACCAGGGCGACGCCGACGATGGCCAGTCCCGCGATGGTCCACAGGATTGTCTCGTACGGCGGTCCCTGCGGACCGGGACCGAGCGGGAAGTGGTACCACTCGCTCACCGACTTGCGGCCCGACCGCTCCATGTGCGAACCGTTCCACACCGCGAACGCGACGTCGACGTCGCGGTCGACGGCGAGCCGGGTCCGGTTCGCCGTCTCACCCGCGACGGGTCGCGACACGACGACCGTCCACCGGCCGTCGTCGTACGTCGTCGCCGTCCGGACCCGCGACTCGTCGAACGCGGTGGTCGTCCCCGCCCCGCCGGCGAGCAGTTCCTCCGAGGTGCCGTCGGCGCTCCAGTACCAGACGTTCACCAGGTTCCGGGTGCTCCCCATCGCGATGGGGGGACGGGCGCTGGTGTTGACCGGGAACTGCACGGCGACGGCGTCGAGGAACGCTCGTGGCGACGAGGCGTTGCGGTCCGCGGTCCCGTCGCGCCACGACAGCCGGAGGTAGAACCGGTCGTCCGTGTGGGCCGACTGGACGCGGAGCGACTCGACGGAGGTGTCGCTCGCGTTCGGCAGCCCGCTCGGCGCACTCGACAGCGGCACCTCCACCGCGGGGACGGTGTCCCACGCGTCGCCCGTCGGTTCCTGCGGCGCGGCGTCGGCCGACACCGACTCGACGGGAATCTGGTTCGCCGGGCGTGCGGTCACCGCCGTGGGGCCGACGGCGACGGTCAGAACGACCAGCGCGGCGACGACGGCCGCCGTGACCGCGGTGGTGTCTACCCCCCAGTCAGCCATCGTCGAAGACCTCCAGCCGGTACTTCCGCGCGGGGTTCGTGTCGGTCAGCAGGTCGAGCAGCTCGCTCTCGCCGCCGCGGTCGACCTTCTCGCGCTCCCGTTCGATGGTGTCGAGCGCCTCGTGGACCCGCTCGCCGAACAGTTCCTCCAGATAGGTCCGGGGGATGCGGTCGACGTCGACCGACTCGCCGTCCTCGGAGTGCTGTGGCGGCGCGAACGGCGGGATGTAGTAGACGTTCGGCTGGGTCTGGTACTCCGGATGGAGGGGCAGGGCTACCTCGTACTCCTCGACGAGTTTGTAGATGGGGCCAGCCTCGTCGTCGAGGAAGCCGACGAGCCGGAGTTGCGGCGGGCACTCCTCCGCGCAGGCGGGCGCGAACGTCTCGCCGTCGGGCCCCTCCCCCTCGATGCGCGGGTAACAGAAGATGCACTTCTCGGACGTCTTGGTCTCGGCGTTGTAGTACACCTTCTTGTACGGGCAGCCCTCGACGCAGTAACGGTAGCCGCGGCAGCGCTCCTGGTCGATGAGGACGATGCCGTCCTCCTCGCGCTTGTACATCGCCTTGCGCGGGCAGGCCTCGACGCAGGAGGGGTGCGTGCAGTGGTTGCAGATGCGCGGGAGGTAGAAGTAGTAGGAGTTGGGATACTCGCCGGCCCCCCGGTCCTCGTCCCAGTTCGGCCCCCACTCGGGGTCCGACTGGGGTCGCAGGGGCTCGTCGCTCCCCTCGTACATGATCTCCTCGTGGTTGAACTCCCACGCCTCGCCGTAGTCCTCCTGGCTGGGTATCTGCCCGGGGTCACGCTCCGTGTGGCCCTCACCGGTCCAGCCGCCCCCGGACTCCTCCCAGTCGCGCGGGTAGCCCTTCCCGGGCTTGGTCTCGACGTTGTTCCAGTACATGTAGTCGCGGCCGCCGCCCTCGGTCCACAGCGACTTGCACGCGACGGTACAGGTCTGACAGCCGATGCACTTGTTCAGGTCCATCACCATCGCCACCTGGTGGTCGATGCCCTCCGCGAGGTCGACCCCCTCGCCGGCTTCACCGGTGGGCGTCTCCGTCCCGTCGGCGCTCATCCGTCGTCACCTCCCGCCTTCCGGACGTCGACGCGGACGTCGCTGTTGACGCCCGTCGGGCCCCAGTAGTTGGGGAAGAAGTAGAGGTGTTCGCCGGACTCCTCGGGGTACTGGACGAGCTGGGTGGGTTTCATGTACATCGGCACGAGCGAGTTGAAGTTGGTGTCGTTCGCGAACTGGAACCGCTCCCACGCGAAGTACATCCGCGCGGTGCCGCGCTGGCTGCTCGGGTAAATCTTCGCCTGGAGCTCCACGGTGGCGAGGTCGTTGAACACCTCGACCGTGTCGCCGTCCTCGATCCCTCGTTCCTCGGCGTCGGCGGGGTGGAGGTAGACGACCGGTTCGCCGCGCTGGAGTCGGAGCAGCGTCTCGTTGTCCCGCCAGGTCGAGTGGATGGACCACCGACCGTGGGGGGTGTTGTACTCCATCGGGTAGTCGCCGCCGGTGTCCCGTGGCCCCTCCTTGTGCGTCGGCAACTCCTCGCCGAGTTCGAGGAACCAGTCGTGGTCGACGTAGTACTGCTGTCGGCCCGTCACCGTCGGCCAGGGGTTCTTGTCCTGGACGAAGTCCTTCCACGGCGCGTACGCCTCGCCGTCTTCGATGTCGGAGGTCCAGTGGTCGCCCGCCGCGAGCAGGCGCTGGGGCTGTTCGACCGTGTCGGCGAACGTTATCTGCTCGTCCGTGCCCTCGGGGTTGGACTCCTCGGAGTGTTCGAGGATGTACTCACACGCCGCTCGGTCCTCCGCGAGTGCGCCCGCCTCGCCGGTGCTCCAGTCGCGGACGAAGTCGTCGTGGACGGACTGGAGGTCGATGTCGCGGTCGAACTTTCTATCCTCGATGGGTTCGACGCCCCGTTCGGTGGCGACGTCCTGTATCTTCTCGGCGAGTTCGCGGAATATCTGCCAGTCGGTCTTCGACTCCCCGAGCGGTTCGACCGCCGGCGTGAACGGGTGCACGTAGGTGTGCATGTCCGTCATCGACAGGTCGTGCTTCTCGTAGTGGCTCGCCGTCGGGAGGACGATGTCGGAGTAGAGCGCGGTCGAGTCCATCCGGAAGTTGATGTCGACGACGAGGTCGAGTTTCGGCCACAGTTCCTCCTCGACGGCGACGTTCCCCTTCGCCTGGTTGAAGTAGTTCCCCCGCCAGACGAACATGGTCGTCGGGTCCGGCCGGGAGCCGTCGTCGCGCTCCTCGGGGTAGACGGGCATCCAGCCCTCGTCGATTGCCTCTCTGATCTTCTCCGCCGTGTCGGGGTCGGTGTTGTCGAGGATGCCGGCGTGGTAGTAGGTCCACAGCGTCGTCGGAACCCCCCGGACGCTCCCCGTGGGGAACGACAGCGTCTTCCAGCCGTGGAACGTCCAGATCTTCTCCTGGCCGACGTAGTGGTCGAGCCCCGTCCCCTGTTCGCCGAGGTTGCCGGTCAGAGTGACGAGCAGCTGAATCGCGCGGTTGCCCAGGTCGTTGTGGTACCAGTCGTTGACGCCCTTGCCGTGGATGATTTTCGCCTTCTCGGCCTCGGCGAACTCCCGGGCGACCCGCTGGTGGGTCTGCTCGCCCACGCCGGTCGTCTCGTGGACCGTCTCGGGGTCGTACTCGGCGAGTTCGTCGCGAAGGTGATTCCAGACGGTTCGGACGGTGACGGACCCGTCCGTCGTCGCCACCTGCGTCTCGACGTCCAGTCGCGGGTCGAAGCCGAGTTCGATGCTCTTCGAGTCGTCGCGCTGGCCGTCTCGCTCACCCAGCGACCCGGGAGCCTCTCGGAGTTGCCCCGCCGAGTCGACCATCAGGAGCATCCACTCGGGACGGTCGGCGTCCGTCCGTACCGAGAGAACCTCGCTCGCGCGGAGGAACTTCCCGGTGTCCTCGCGGACGAGCAGCGGCATGTCCGTCTGCTCTTTCAGGTGGGCCTCGTCGTACAGCTCCTCGTCGACGATGGTCCGGGCCATCCCGAGCGCCAGCGCGGTGTCGGTACCGGGTTCGGGCGAAATCCACTCGTCGGTGTGGATGGCCGTCTGCGAGTAGTCGGTGAAGACGCCGACGCGTTTCGTCCCGTTGTAGCCCGCGTCGAGGAAGTACTTCGCGTCGGGGATGCGCGTGACGTTGACGTTCGACCCCCACGCGACGAGGTAGTCCGCGTTGTACCAGTCGGCGCTCTCGGCGTTGTCCGTCTGGGTGCCCCAGGTGATGGGCTGGCCCGGCGGGAGGTCGGAGTACCAGTCGTAGAAGGAGTGGCTCACCCCGCCGAGGAGATTGACGAGCCGTGACCCGCCCGCGAAGGAGACGGGACTCATCGCCGGAATCGGGGTGAAGCCGCTGATGGCGTCGTACCGGCCCGCCTGCACCTCGTCGACGACGTGCTCCGCAATCTCGGTGAGCGCCTCGTCCCACGAGATGCGCTGCCACTTCCCCTCGCCGCGTTCGCCGACGCGTTTCAGCGGGTGCTTGATGCGCTGGTCGGCGTTGACGTAGTCGGTGTAACAGGCCCCCTTCTGACAGCCTCTCGGGTTGGGGTCCGGGAGGCTCTCGTCGAACCGGGGGTAGTCGCCCGACTGCTCCTCCCGCCAGACCTGCCCGTTCTTGACGTAGACGTTCCACGAGCACGACCCGGTACAGTTGACGCTGTGGGTGGAGCGGGAGACGGAGTCCCAGTCCCACTGTTCGCGGTAGAGGTCCTCCCAGTCGCGGTACTCGTAGCCGCCGATGGTGTCGCCGACGGTGTCGAGGCCGTCCATCTGGAACAGGCCGTCGCCCGCGTCGGTGGCCGTCGCCCCGCCGACTCCGAGGAGGGAGGCGATACCGACGCCTTCGAGGAACCGCCGGCGAGAGACGGAGCCGTCGCCTCCGTCCTCGACGGACCGTGCGGGGTCGCCCGCCGGGTCACCGACCTGCGGGGCGTCGTCGTTATCTTGATCGTCTCGGTCCGGTGCGATTCCGTCGCGTTTGCGGTCGGTTCGAGCGTCGTTGGGGGTGTCGGGTCCGTTCATTCGTACTGGTGTCTCCGGACGAAAACCGTCGTCAGTGCTACTGCTGCGCCGACCACGCCGAGCGTGAGTCCCACGACGGTGTCGCCGCCGGCGTCGAGTCCGAGCGCGACGAGTCCCACGCCGAGGAGTTTGCTCGCGCGGTCGAGATGTCGATACCGCTCGGGGGAGAGGCGCGGACGCGACAGGTCGCGCTCAGTCACCGTCCGTCACCTCCGTCGTGCCCCCGGACTCCGTCGTGTCGTCGTCGCCGAGCACGCGGTACGTGACGAACGCGGAGCCGACCGGGACCACGAGAAGCGCGACGAGGAGAACCTGGTTGATCGGCCCGGTGCCGACGTCGACGGCGCGAGCGAGGAGGTTGTTCATCCCCGCGATGGAGGCGATCATGATGAACTGGACGGCGCCGACGCCGACGGCAGTCTGCCAGGGCCGATCGAGGGGGTTCGCCGTGAAGTGGACCGGTCGCGAGTGGTAGTCGACGAACGGCCAGACGGCGACGGCACCGAACACGAGCGTCGGCAGGAGGACGCCGCCGACGAACTCCGCCGAGACGTGGATGCCGGGCGGGATAGTGACGCTCAGCCACGAGGGGAGGAGCTTCAGGAAGCCGTACACCCACATGAGGAACCAGTCCGGCATGATGAGTGCGGGTGTGCTGGCGGGGTCGTTCGGGCCGTACTCCGCGATGTTGTGGACGGGGAGAAAGCCCGCGAGCGTCGAGAGCGTCGCCAGCGTGAGGAAGAACACGACGGCGCTGACGGCCGCCTGATTCGGGAACGCCGGGAGGCCGACGACCACGCTGTCGTCGTCCCGTGGGACCGCCCCCGTCGCGGCGTCGTCCCGCGAGCGGGTCGGCGTCCCCCCGTCGCTCGCCGCAGTCCCGTCGTTCGTGCCGGCTCCGTCTGCTCGTGCGCCCCCGACGCCGTCGTCCCGTCGGCGAGACGGGCCCGGGACGTCATCGTCGCGGGGCGCTTCGGTGTGTTTCTGGCGGAGCAGGATGGTCATGTGGACCGCCAGCAGGACGCCGATGACGACGGGGATGACGAGCACGTGGAGGAAGTACAGACGCGGGATGGTGGCGCTGGAGGGGAACTCCCCGCCGAAGAACGCCTTCCCGATGGTCTCGCCGACCAGCGGGACCGAGATGGCGAGGTTGTAGCCGATGCTCGTCGCCGTCGCGGCGAACTCGTCGAACGGGAGCGCGTAGCCGGTGTAGGCTGCGCCCATCGCCAGGCCCGCCAGACCCGTCCCGACGAGCCAGTTCGGTTCGCGCGGGTTCCGGTACGCGCCGGTGAAGAACACCCGGAGCATATGCAGACCGATGGAGGCGACGAACAGGTGGGCGGCCCAGTGGTGCATCCGCCGGATGAACATCCCGAACGGGACGTCGTAGGTGATGTGCAGCACGCTCGCGAACGCCTCCGGCACCTCCTCGCCCTGGAACTTCTCGACCGACCCCTCGTACTCGACGTCGCTCGCCGAGGGCTCGAAGAACATCCCCAGGAAGAGGCCGGTGAGGACGAGCATCAGGAAGCAGAACAGGGCGACTTCGCCGAGGAGGAACGAGTCCTCGGCGGGGAACGCCTTGCCGAGGAACTCGCGCCCCGAGTCGAGGTCGAACCGGACGTCGAGCCACTCGTACGTGCGGGCGCCAGCGTCGGCCGCGTCGTCGGTCAGGCGGTCGAGTCGGGACATCACTCACCCACCCCGACCGGCTCTTCGAAGTCGCCCGTGGCGACGAGGTAGCCGTCGCTGGAGAGCGTAATCGGCAGCTGTGGGAGCGCTCGCGGCGGCGGGCCACCGACGACGGCCGCCCCCGACGTGGGGTCGAACTTGCCGAAGTGACACGGGCAGACGAGCGTCCCGTTCTCCTCGTCGGAGACCATACAACCGGCGTGAGTGCAGACCTTCGAGTAGGCCGCGTAGCCCCCGACGGTGTACTCCATCCGGGTCTCGCCGCCGTAGGCGTCCTCGGGCCGGCGAACGAGCAGCGTCGGCGCCCGCTCGATGCCGGGCCGTGGCTCGGGGAAGACCGTCGTCTGTTCGCCCTCCGCCAGTGTCGACTCGGAGAGGCGCTCACCCTCGGCGTCGACGAGGTAGATGCCGTCCGAGTAGACGGGGCCGGTGTAGGAGCGCTCGAACACGCGCGTCAGTCCGGCCAGCGGCGCGGCGAGACTCCCGACGGCGGTCAGGCCGCCGACGGTGGCGAGGAGCTTCGCGTAGTCGCGCCGCGCCAGCGCGCCCCGGGTGTCGTCGAAGATGCTCGGACCCGTACGGGAGTCCGAACCCGCGGCGTCCGAACACGTCGCACAGCGGTCCGAGCGGTCGGTCGTGTCGGCGTCGGGCGCCATCAGTGACCCCTCCGTTCGGCGACTTCGATGTGCGGGAGGAACCACGCGTAGTACGCCACCGTCGAGAGCGCGAGCGAGACGAACATCCCCGTCGCGTAGACGCCGAAGTACTGCGTGCGCGCGAGGGTGAGGTACTCGCCGGTGAACAGGGCGGCGAAGACGATGGCGAGGATGGTCAGCCCGCCCATCGCCAGGATCCCCTCGATGGCGTCCGAGGCGTCGTGGTACTCGACGACCCACCGGGAGTCGGTGTGGAACCACGGCAGGCCGACCTGGCCGCCGTCGGTGACGGCGCCGTCGGTGTCACCGCGGTCAGCGTCGGCGGGACGGACCGCCGAGTCCATGAACCGGTGGACCGCGGTGAGGACGGCGACCAGACCGAAGAGGGCAACCCAGACGACGACGCCGACCTGACTCGGGGCGAGTTTCTCCGGCGTGTCGACGATGTCGGCGAGCGGCCGCATCTCCGTGACGCTCTGGTCGATTTCGATCTCCTCGCTCGGTGGCTCGCCGTGCAGCGCGACGAACCACATCGGCAGGAGGACCGCCGCCACGAGCGCGAGCACGACGGCCGTCTCGCGCTTCACCGCGCCTCACCTCGTTCGCCACACCCGGAGCCACCGGCAGTGTCCGGTGGTATCTGTCGCCCGAGCCAGCCGACGGACTGGAGACCGAGAGATGCCATGACGCTGTCCGTCTCAAACTGTCGGGCAGTTCCGGTAACGAGAGAGCCATAGAGTGCGGGGTGTTCAAGTGTGTGACGGAGTCCCGTGAGAGAGCGACCCGAGCCTCCGAAGCGCCTTTACGTCGAAGCGTGGTATCGGTTCCCGAATGGTCGACAGTGGCGTCCACGCCGAGCTAGAAGTGACCGGCTCGGTCTGCCGTGTCGTCGAGGCCTCGGAGACGGTCGACGTTGAGTCCGTGACCCGTGCGGCCGACCCCACCGACTCGTCCACGACGGTGGAGTTCACCGCGGACGCGGACGCCGACCTCGACGACGTCGCCGAGGTGTTCCAGTACGGCGAGCGAGCGGTCTACCGGTTCGAGCGCACTTCCCAGTCGGGGACCGACTGTGCCTGTGAGTTCGTCGAGCGCCACGACACGCCGACGCGCCACGTCGGAGCCGACGACGGTGCGGTGGTGCTCTCGTTCGTCGTCAGCGACCTCGACGCGCTCCGCGACATCGTCGCCGACCTGCGCGACACGTTCGAGGACGTCTCGCTCCGTCGGCTGACCCGCTCGGGACACCAGGACGGGGAGACCGACCTCGTCTTCGTCGACCGCACGGCGCTCACCGACAGACAGCGCGAGATACTGGAGACGGCCCACCGGATGGGCTACTTCGAACACCCGCGCGGGTCGAACGCGACTGAGGTGTCGGCGGCGCTCGACATCAACCGCTCGACGTTCGCCGAACACCTCGCCGCGGCGCAGTCGAAACTCCTCGACGCGGTCCTCGACAGCTGAGCGGGGAGGCCGGCGTTTCAACCCCCACACGATGTGGGGTCTACGGTCATCGTGCGGTCCCGCGTGGTTCTCTACGACGGGGGACGGGGATGACGAGCCAGTTCGTCTTCGACTGCACTGCCTGCGACGTCGAGACCACCGTCGACAGCGGCATCCGGGCGGAACTCCTCGCCGAGGGCTGTGTGCTGTGTGGAGGGAGCGTCGAAGCGGACGACTTCACCAGACTGACGCCCGACCGCGAGGGGTGAGTAATCGCGGGGCGGCGTGCTCACGATTCGTCGGCGTCGGCTGACTCGGCGGCCTCGGCCGTCACGGAGGCGAAGCCGTCGAACGGAGTCGACCGGTCGCCGCGGATGAGTTCCTCCTCGCCGATGGTCAGTCCGAGTTCGACGAGTCGACGGGCGGTCGCCGTCAACTCCTCCGCGTCCGCGGCGACGACGGTCACCATGACGTTCTCCGACCCGGTAGCGATTTCGCGGATGTCGACCACGCCGGGGACGGTGAGCGCCTCGTCGGCGAGCCGTTCGCGCTCGGGAATCGGGGCGGTACAGATGAGCAGCATGTAGAGCGGGTAGCCGGCCTGCTCGTAGTCGACAGTCGCGCGGTAGCCAGTGATGATGCCCTCCGATTCGAGCCGCTGGATGCGCTTGCGGACGGTCGACGCGGAGACGTCCATTCGCTCTGCGATCTCGCCCGAGGAGGTGTGGCGCGCGTCGCGCTGGAGCGCGCCGAGGATCGCTCGGTCCAGGTCGTCGAGTCCCTCGAGGGTCATGTCCGTCTTACCACGGCCCTGCCGCATGAACGTTGTCGTTCCGGTGGTCCCGTCTCGGCGACCGAGCGAACGCCGGAGGCTCCTGCGGCACCCGCACACGGCGGATACGGTTATGCCACCCATCGGCGAGTGGACGGTATCGTGACGACCGACCCCACACCCGACGCCGGGCGCGAGACGCGCTGGTACCGCGCGCTCGCTGCCGACGAACTCCCCGAGGGCCGCGTGACGGCGGTCACGCTGGGTGGAACGACCGTCTGTGTTACTCACTACCAGGGGGGAGTACGTCGCCATCGACAACGCCTGCCCACCAGGGCGGCCCACTCGGCGAGGACTCTATCGAGAACGGCCTCCTACGGTGCCCCTGGCACGGCTGGGACTTCGACCCGCTCACGGGCGAGTCCCCCGGTGCCGTCGGTGGAATCAAAAGGACCTTGCCACCCGCCTGCAGAGAGGACCGTACCTAGGTGGTTTCCGTGACACAGAAACGAGAGTACACAGACGACTACCCGAACAAGAAACTGTACATCCCCGGCCCGACAGAGGTGCGAGACGACGTCGTCGAGGCGATGGCTCAGCCGATGTTCGGTCACCGGATGGACCGGATGACGGACCTCTACACGACCATCGTCGAGGACACGAAGACGTTCCTCGGCACCGACAACGACGTCATCGTCCTCACGGCGTCGGGGACGGAGTTCTGGGAGGCGGCGACGCTGAACCTCGTCGACGAGAACATCCTCGTCGGGACGTCGGGGAGTTTCTCGGAGCGGTTCGCGAACGTCGCCGAGCGCCTCGGCAAG
Source organism: Salinigranum sp. (assembly GCF_041641895.1). Lineage (NCBI taxonomy): Archaea > Methanobacteriati > Methanobacteriota > Halobacteria > Halobacteriales > Haloferacaceae > Salinigranum > Salinigranum sp. The sequence continues at coordinate 18,052 of NZ_JBEPXO010000001.1, forward strand.
GACGTCGACCGACTGGGGTACGAGTGGGGGCAGGCCGTCAAGCCAGAGGACGTCCGCACGGCGCTCGAACGGAGCGACGAGGGGTACGACGTCGTGGGCTGTGTGATGAACGAGAGTTCCACGGGCGTCAGGAACCCCATCGAAGAGATCGGCGACGTCGTCGCCGACTACCCCGACACGTACTTCGTCGTCGACGCGGTGTCGTCGCTGGGCGGCGACTACGTCGACATCGACGCCCACGGTATCGACGTCATCTTCGCCTCGTCGCAGAAGGCGTTCGCGATGCCGCCGGGCTTGGCCATCTGCGTCGTGAGCGACGAGGCGTACGAGCGGGAACTCGAGAAGGAGTCGGCGTCGTGGTACGGCGGCTTCCAGCGGTGTATCGACTACTACGACCGGAAGGGCCAGACCCACTCGACGCCGGCGATTCCGGTCATGCTCGCGTACCGCAAGCAGATGAAGCACATGCTCGAAGAGGGCCACGAGGGGCGGAGCGAGCGCCACCGAGAGATGGCCGAGTACACCCGCGAGTGGGCGTCCGAGCACTTCGCCATGTTTCCCGAGGAGGGCTACGAGTCACAGACCGTCGCCTGCATCGAGAACACACAGGGCATCGACGTGGCCGCGACCATCGACGAGGTGTCGGAGCGGTACGACATGGTCTTCTCGAACGGGTACGGGTCGACGCTCGGTGAGAAGACGTTCCGCATCGGCCACATGGGCGAACACGACGTCGAGTCCATCGAGGCGTTGACCGACGCCATCGAGGACGTCGCGGGGCTGTAGACCCGTCCGTTCAGGAGGGACCTCAGCGTCGTCCACGCCGCTTCGTCTCGCGTGACGACCGGTTGCTGTACGAGCGGAGCCATCCGTCCGTGGGAGTTGTCGGGGAAACATGTCGTCGACCAGCGCCGACAGTGAACAGACGCGTGGAGAGACGTTCAGCGTGGAGCGAACTGCCGGGGCGAGCCGAGTGTCCGGTGTCACTGTCGCCACTCCGGGATGGATGCACTGCCGGCTCGCGGAACCTCCCACGGTCAGCGGTGAGCAGCACAGTTCGGACGGTGTATGGAAGTTGTCGCCCGGAACACTACTGAGCGAGTTTCTACTAGTAAGCTCGGTGAACGTGGAATACGGAAGAGACGGTTGGTAAACAGCCGAGTTACTGGATACCTACTCGTTTTCGAGGGCGTCGTATATGTCGCGGTGTTCGTCCCGGTCAGCCTTGGCGGCCCGCAACACCAGTTCCCGACGGATGTCGTCCATCACGTCGTCGAGTGGAGTGCGTTCGCCAGTGTGCTCTTCCGTCGCCATGAATGGTTGTTGTCTACGGGTCGGATTAACCGTTCGGGTCCGTCGCGTTGTCGGAGTTGATCGAGCCCGTACTCGACGAGGTCGTCTCGCCACTCTGCGACGACTTCGTTCAGGTCGACATCGGTGGTATTCGTTCGGAGATATTCGAGCACGGCATCCGCATCGGCCGCCGTCTCGTCCGTCCCGAACTGCTTCAGTATCTCTCTGATTTCGTTGTCGCAGTTGAATCGGTAGCCGTTGAGTAGATAGAATACAACCGTTGTGTTGAGCGCGGTACGTTTGTTGCTGTCCACGAACGGATGATTGGTGACGAGGAGCCGAAGGAGATGAAACGCCTTCTCGTGAATCGTTTCGGGGGCCTCACGGAAACTCCCTTCGCTGACGTACTCCAGGACGAATTCGATGTCCGCACGGCGCTGGACGCCGGGGCTGGTGTCGGGATACTCGGAGACGATGTCCTCGTCGATGTCGAGCACGTCGTCGACCGACGGATACCAGACCGAGTCGGTCATCGGCGGAACACCACACCGGACGGACCTATTGGTTTCTCTCTCCGAAGGTGTGAGTCTCTGACGTACGCGACAGGTAGGTTGTGGACGAACAGACTGGAAGATTGGAGTGGCAGGTGAACCGTTCGGTCCAACAGAGGCAAAATACGGGGTATGTTCGAGTACTCCGAGTAGCGGACGTGCTGACGATGCGCCCTATCTGCAGCACGGCTGCAGAAACCTCCCCAGTCGCTGTCAAAAATAGCGTGCAACATACAGAGGCTCGATTCATCACGTCAGGAATGTCCATCCGGGTTTGGGGACCAAGTCGTGCTGAACGGACCGTTTTTCGCATTCACGACCCGCGAGAAACCTAGCCGTTTACAGGTTATGTCCGCCGGAAACCGAAAGGACCTGACCCGTGAGGTGTCTCGACTCTTCGGAGGCGAGGAACCGGACGAGGGCCGCTATGTCCTCTGTCTGGGCAAAGTTGGAAAGCGGAATATCATCGCGGATTTTCTCTTGGATCGTCTCGGGCACGTCGTCGAGCATGTCAGTCTCTGTGAAGCCAGGCGAGACGCAGTTCGCGGTTGACCCGGACGGAGCCAACTCCTTTGCAAGCGTCCTGGTGAGGCCGTGGACGCCTGCCTTCGACGCGGCGTAGTTCGCTTGGCCGAAGTTCCCCTCCTCGCCGATGATGCTGGAGATGTTGATAATGCGGCCCTCGTCGGCTTCTTTGATGTCCTCATAGAACGCCTTGGTCACGTTGAACACGCCTGTCAGGTTGACGTCGACGACTGACTGCCATTCCTCGGGTGTCATGTGCTCAAACGAGTGATCCATCGTGATCCCAGCGTTATTCACCAGCACATCGACTGCACCGAACTCGTCGTGGACCTGGTCGGCCATGGTCTGCATGGCTTCCAAGTCCGCAACGTCACCCTGCACGGTGATGGCCTCTCCGGCTGCCTCGTCTATGAGGCTGGCAACCTCTGTAGCCTTGTCATTCGAGGAACGGTAGTTGACCGCAATATTCCCGCCGTGAGCTCCCAATTCCTCTGCAATACCGCGACCGATCCCGCGGGAGGCACCGGTCACGACGACGGTCTTTCCTTCGAGGGCTGTGTCCGACTGTCTGTCGACTGTAGGCGGGGCTAAAGACATTGTCTACACTCCAGTCGTCCCGGGTGAGGGAAGTAGTTGGTGAGACAACAGGTATCACGACCCAACTGTGTAAGAACATCCCGTGCTGGATATGCGCTGTGTATGCAGCAATCCGTCTCCCACCTTGTTCATTGATCTGTCAGTATCGTGCTTGGCAGCAGGTATTAGACCCCACTCACAGTGTTGGAAGTATGCTATTCAGAATCGACGGAGAGGGTATCGTCGAACCCGTGCCAACGAACAAGTTGGCAGAGCTTGGGCTGCGAGAGCGTGATGATCTTCAGGAGTGGGTGATTGAGGAGCCGCGGATACTGGGCGAGGAACTGCTCATCGTAACGTCCGAGTACGCAGGGTTCGAGAATACGCTCGATCGACTGGACGTGCTCGCAATCGATCGGGCGGGAAGGTCGTCGTCATCGAACTGAAGCGCGATCGCGCAGACAGCAATACCGATCTCCAGGCACTGAAATACGCAAGCTTCTGCTCGACATTGACGGCTGAAGATATCCAACAGCTGTACCGTGAGTTCCACAACCGGCGCAATAGCGACGATATGTCTCCTGAGAAGGTCGCCGATCGGTTCGCGCGATTCCTGGACACCGATGAAGCAATCGACGTGGGCGAGCTTCGAGCTTGACGACCGGCCACGGATACTGCTCGCTGCTGGTGACTTCGGCACGGAGGTGACCTCTCCAGTCCTATGGCTCAATCAAGAGTACGGGCTGGACATATCCTGTGTGCGTCTGAGCACATACGAGTTCGAGGGCGAGTATCTCATCCAAGGCCAACCAATCATCCCAGTCCCCGAATCGGAGGAATACATGACGAAGCGGCGCGAGAAGCAAGAGAAACAACACGATAGTCAGGGACGCCGTCCTCGCGGAATCAAGCTTCTGCTCGAACAGGGGGTCGTTCGAGAAGGCGATGAGATACTGTTCAACGAAGCGATGTTCGAAGCAGATTGGTGTCCGGAAGGGGTAGAGGAACGCTGGGATCCAGAGGACGAGTTCTGGCAAGCTGTCGTAACTGGCAAGAAGGGCCGAAGCAACAATGTCAAATGGCGATACGACGGTCAAGAGTATTCCTTCACTGGACTATCGAACGCTGTTCTAAACGAACTCGGGGCGGGGTGGGAAACGACTAATCCGTACTGGTACTGGACGCATCCGAAGTTCGGCTACAGACACCTCAGCGAACTTCAGGAAGATCAGGTTACGGCCTATGACCGAAAAGCAAACTCTCAGGAGTAGGGACCTGACGACACTTCACAAGAGAAGCGTTACTCGACTCGCACCCTGTATTCAGCACGGTCATTCAAACCTGACAGATGTCAGGACTCCCGGCAGACCTCATTCCAGGCACGTCATCATTGGCTGCTTCCGTGATACGTCAAAAGGAGAGGATACGACGGGTGAATCTCATTCAACGATAGACTCTGACTGAAGCTATCTGTATTATTTTCAGACGATCCTAATAAGATACTCGAAAATGTACACCCGGAACACTAACGTCCGGTCTCATCCCGGGGCGGCGTGCCGCGTCGACCGGGAAACCCTCGTGCCGGGCGACTCACGTTCGATGCGCGGGTGTGAGCGGTCCCGTCTGTCCCACACCGGGGTTCTCCGCGCGTCATCGCGCCCTCGTGGGCCTGCTCGGGCGGGGACTGCGGTGTGTACCGGCACGTAGCCGGCGCACGGACAAACCAGTTGCGACGCGGGAGTGGTCGTCACTCACTCGTCGACCCGTGACATCCAGAGATATTTATATGTCGCCGACGTGCCAGACGACAGATGCATCCGAGGACCACTGCACTGGCCGTCGTTCTCGCACTCGTCCTCGTCGCTGGCTGTACGGGGAGTCCCGGCGGGAGGGACCTCTCGTCCGACGTCGACGTCTACGTCGGGAACCAGGCAGGACCCGTCGAGGGGTTCGAACGACTGACCGTGACGGTGAGTGCGGTCACCTTCGTCCCGGGGGAACGCGCGAGCGGCGACCCGAACACCCCCTCGAACGAGAGCGCGCCGGAACGGTTCGAGCGTCGAGTGGACCGCACGACTGTCGACCTGACGACCGTTGGCGGCGACTCGGCCGCGTTCGTCGACACGATTCGTCTCCCCGTGCGGGAGCGGTACACGACAGTCGTCCTCTCGCTGTCCGTCGAGGAGGCGACGCTGGCGTCGGGGGAACCGGTGGAGGTGGTCGTCCCGAACGGAACGGTCGACGTGCGCACGGCGTTCCCCGTCGAGACGGGGTCGAACACGACCCTCCTCGTCGACATGGCCGTCACCGAGGGAGAGAACAGCACGTACACGCTCACGTCGAGTGGCGCAGCGACCGGGGTGAACCTGACGACGTCGACGCCGGAGACACCGAGTGACGGGTCGTCACCGAACGGGACGTCCACGACGGCGTCGACGCCGAGCGAGACACCCGCATCGACGGGAACGGCGACGTCAGCGGCGACGGCGACGCCCACCCCGACGGAGGCCGAAGGGTAGTCGACGAGCGACCCGGGAAGAGGACGGCGCAGAGGGCCCGGAGTCGGAGTCAGGTCGGCCGGTACTCGTTCTCGCGAATCTGGACGTACTTGCCGTTTCGGAACTTGAACTTGCGTTTCTTGTAGGTCCCGACGAGTCGCGCGGCGCTCACGCCCGCGCTCATCTTCGAGACGCTCAAAGAGCGGTAGCCGCCCTCCTCGGTCTGGAGTTTCCGCGCCGTCTCGAACGCCCAGTCCCAGTCGTCGGGGCCGTAGTCGTGGACGATGTCGGCCATCGCCACGTTGCGGAGAACCTCGTCGTTTATCGCGTCCTTCCACGCGCGGTTGTACGTCGAGAGGTCCCCCTCACCGGCGAGTCGCCCGGCGATGGCACCCGTCCGGACGGCGACGTGGTCGCCCCCCTCGTGGAACGCCGAGGTGGCTCCCATCGCGCCCCCTACGACGGCGATTCCCGCTGCGACGGGCGAGTCGATGGGCCGCGTCGAGGAGATGGGGTACGTCTCCGTTCCCTTCGTCTTCCCCCGTTCTTCGACGAGGGGGAAGTCGGATTCGACGTCGTACTCGTCGCCGTACTCCTGTTCGAGGAGACGCCGGATGTACTCCTTCCCCTGAGGGACGCGCTCGTCCTCCGACCGGAGGAGTTTGTACTTGTCGCGCTCGGCCACTTCCGAGAGGTCGAGGCCGATGGGCATCGTCAGCCCCACCCGACACACGTTGTCGTCGTTCGGGAAAATCCACGGGTAGGCGGTGTGTCCCGGCATGTACCCCCACCAGAACTTGATGGCCCCGGAGACCTCCTCGTACACCTCTTCGGGGAATCGGCGGTGTTCCTGGTAGGCGATGTGGTTCGCCGAGGTCGACGCGAGGCGGTCGGTGATGTCGAAGTCGACGAGGCGGTCGAGCACCTTGTTGGTGACCGTCCGCTGGGGACCGTCCGCGAGGACGAGGAAGTCCGCACCGACAGTCGCCCCGTCGGCAGTCGTGACGACGTGCCGGGGGTCGGTCTCGCTGCCGCTCGCTTCCGGGTGGGTCTCGACGTCACGGACGGAGACCCCGACGCGGTACTCCGCGCCCGCCTCCTCGGCGCGGGTGCGCAGGAAGTCGTCGAAGCGCGCCCGGTTGAAACAGTAGCCGAAGTGGTCGTACGACGATTCGATGCCCGTCGAGCGCATCGTCACCGACTCGTTCGGGCCGATGAACTCCGCACGGTCCAGGTGGTGGAGGAGGACGCCGTCGGGGAACTCGTCGGGGTGTATCCCCATGATGTCGACCCAGTAGTCGAGGATACCCGCGGCGTCCGTCGAGTCCGGACCCAGTCGGTCGGGACGGTCCGCCCGCGGCACCCCCTTCTCCAGTACGAGCGCCGAGGCGCCTGCCGCCGCGGCGGCGTGTGCTGCCGACGACCCCGCCGGGCCGCCACCGACGATGGCCACGTCCACGCGTTCCATACTCCGTTTCGTCGATTCGGCGGTATTAAATTCCATTCTTTGCCGGCGGTGTCGGTCGCGCCTCTCGACTCTCCGGCCGCCGCCGACCTGCCGGCGACGCTGAGCGCCCACGGGCGGGGTGGGGAACCGACGAAGACGGCGACCCCGGCCGCTTCGAACGGACTCTTAACGCCGCCACGGAATCCTGCCCGTATGAGTGACACGCCACCGGACGTCGCCGTCCTCCGACAGAAGGTTCACGGAATGCCCGCCAGCGAGTACGCCGCGGCCCTCCGTGACCGACTCCCCGACCACGACGTCACCCTCGCACGCACGCCCGACGAGGAACGGGAGGCGTTCGCTGCCCGGGTCGTGACGGGTCACCGCGTCGACCCCGCACGGGTCGACGACGGCATGGAGGTGTTCGCCTGCACCTACGCGGGGACCGACCACCTCCCCACGGAGGCACTCGCCGACGCGGGTGTCGCCGTGACGAACGCGGCCGGGGTCCACGGGCCGAACGTCGCCGAACACGCCGTCGGCGCGATGCTGGCGTTCACCCGGCGGTTCGACACCGCCTGGCGACAGCAGCGAGAGCGCGAGTGGCGCTCCTTCCAGGCGTCCGAACTCCAGGGGTCGACAGTGACCGTCGTCGGCCTCGGGGCAATCGGTGAGGCAGTCGTCGCCCGCCTCGGGGGGTTCGGCGTCGACACCATCGGGGTCCGGTACAGTCCCGAGAAGGGCGGTCCGACCGACGAGGTGGTCGGGTTCGACGCCGTCCACGACGCCTTCGCCGACACCGACTACCTCGTCCTCGCCTGCCCGCTCACCGAGACGACCCGGGGACTCGTCGACCACGAGGCGTTCGAGACCCTCCCGCCCGAAGCAGTCGTCGTGAACGTCGCCCGGGGCGGCGTCGTCGACACCGAGGCCCTCGTCCGTGCGCTCCGGAGCAACCACATCCGTGGGGCGGCACTGGACGTGACCGACCCGGAACCCCTCCCGGAGGACCACCCGCTGTGGAACTTCGGGAACGTCCTCATCACGCCACACAACGCGGGCCACACGCCCCGGTACTACGAGCGCCTCGCGGACATCGTCGCGGAGAACGTCCGGCGACTCGACGCGGACAGCGGGGACCTCCAGAACCGCGTCGCCTGACGGCCCGCGCCGACGCAGAGCCTCGACTGTCCGGTCGACGTCGGCGACGGACCTGATATGACAGGTGGTATCTTTTTGCACATTCACGTATTACAGACAGTATGTCGGGGAGATACGTCCTCGTACAGACGGCCGGGGGCACCTGGCACCGGTCGACCTGTCTGTACACGCACGTCGGGGTGACGCGGCGACGGGAACGGGTCGTCTCGGACCGCGAACTCGCGGCGCTGGAGAAGACCTGTTCGCTCTGTCTCGGCGGTGACTGACGGCGACTGGAGTGGCGCGTCAGGGGTGGCGTCGGCGAGTCACCACTCGCTCGTGTCGACGATTTCGTTCCGGAGCGTGCCGACACCCTCGTACGTTATCTCGACGGAGTCGCCGGGTTCGACGAGCCCCGGGTTCGCGGGGCTCCCGAACGCGACGACGTCTCCGGGTTGGAGCGTGAACCGCCGCGAGAGGAAGGAGACGATTTCGTGAGCGTCGAACAGCATCAACTCGGTGTTCGCCTCCTGTCGGCGTTCGCCCGAGACGTCGGTGTACATCTCGATGGCCGTCGGGTCGACGTCGGTTTCGACCCACGGTCCGAGGGGTCCAGACCCGCGGAAGGCCTTCCGGGCGGTCCGTCCCTGCTGGTCGAGGGCGTCGACGTCGTTCATCACCGTGTACCCACGGACGACGCCGGGGACGTCCGCGGGCGAGACGTCACGACACTCGACGTCCACGACGGCTGCGAGTTCGCCGGCGTACGTCAGTTCCTCGGTGAACGGCGGATACGCGACGGGATCGCCGTGTCCGAGCAGCGACGCCGGCGGCTTGATGAAGAAGTCCGGTTCCTCGGGCCGTTCGTACTCCATCTGGTCCAGCGTCGCGGCGTAGTTCCGGCCGACGCAGTACAGCGCGGTCGGTTCACACGGGGGGAGGAAGTCACCCTCGTCGACTACGTACTCGGCCCCATCGCTCACGAGCGTTCCGTCCCGGTACTCGCCCGCGACGACACCGTCGTCCGTTCGTGCCCTCGCCAGTCGCATACCTCTCTTCGATGGTTCCGTGTCGAAAGCCTGTCGCTTCGTCCCGTCGGGAGGTACGCTTTTGTCAGACGAAACCCACCCAATGGTGAGAGATAATGACAGACACGACCGACGTCACACTCCGGCGGACGCAGTTAGCCACACCCGCGAGTGACACGAAGATGATGCACTCGGCGGCGGGGAGCGACGCGGACGAGGTGTTCTTGGACCTCGAGGACTCCGTGGCACCGAACGCGAAGGCGGACGCGCGTGACCCGCTGGTGACCGCGCTGAAGGAGGAAGACTGGAGCGACAAGGTCGTCTCGTTCCGGATGAACGGCCTCGACACGCGCTGGTGGTACGAGGACCTCATCCACGTCGTCACCGAGGCGGGCGAGTACCTCGACGACGTCATCGTCCCGAAGGTGAAACGCGCGAGCGACATCCACACGGTCGAGACGCTCCTCGAACAGGTGGAGGTCAACGCCGGACTCGAAGTGGGAGGTATCGGCCTCGAACCGCAGATAGAGGACGGGATGGGGATGCACAACGTCTACGAGATCGCACACGCCTCCCCACGGCTGGACTCGGTCATCTTCGGGCCGGGCGACTACTCGGCGGCGATGGGGACGCCCGGGCTGGACATCGGTCAGTTCCCCGACTATCCCGGTCACTACTGGCACTTCGCCCTGTCGTACGTCAACGCCGCGGCCAAGAGCGCTGGGCTGCCCTGCATCGACGGGCCGTACGCGGACATCGAAGACGAGGAGGGTTTCCGCGAGTCGGCGTCGAACGCCAACATGCTCGGCTGTGACGGCAAGTGGGCCATCCACCCCTCGCAGATCGAAATCGCCAACGAGGTGTTCGCGCCGGACCCCGACGTGGCCGAACGGGCCGAACGCATCGTCACCGAGTACGAGAGGGCGATGGCAGAGGGCAAGGGGGCGGTGAAGGTCGACGGCCAGATGGTCGACGAGGCGACGAACAAGATGGCACAGGAAATCGTCGCCACGGCACGGGCGGCGGGCATCCTCTGAGGTGTGCGAACAGGCGGTACGGCGTCCCTCCGGACGCGGTGTACCGCACACCCGCGAGACGCGCCCGGCCAGCGAACGGGGGGATACCGGGAGGTGGCCGCGTCATCTGGCTTGAACTCGAGGGACGTGACCGACGCGTCCGACACGCGTCAGTGGCCCGACGCCGAGTGAGCGCCACAGGTGGACCGGTGAAACGCCTATGTGTCCGCAGGGACAGGTTCTGAGTGAGACACTGTGACACGGAACCGTACCGACTACCAGTTCCCCGACGGCTGGGGGCTGATGGGGACCGAACAGCGCCACCGGTGGTTCACCCGGGAGCGGATACGCAGACGGGCACGACGGCAGGCGCGCGAGAGCGACGTCGTCGGCGTTCGCTCCCCCGACGACTTCTGAGTGAAGGGGGACCCGCGGCGCGGCCGTCACCGGTACGAGTCGCCGCCCGGGAGCGACGTCAGCCCTCAAGCGCCTCGACGAGTTCCACGACGTGACCGTCGGGGTCCTCGAAGAAGACGACGCGCGCGCCCGCCTGCTCGACGTCCATCGGTCCGTTCACGATACCGTAGTGGTCGATTTCCTCGAGTACCTCGTCGACGGAGTCGACGCCGAGCGCGAGGTGGTCCCAGGCGTCGCCCACGGTCACCTCCTCGACGGCGGGGTCGTCCTTGAACTGGAGTTCGATGCCGTTCCCGTCGGCCACGTAGCGGTTCTCCGCCCCGCCGAGTTCGAACGAGCGCGTGTACTCGAAGCCGAACTGCTCGTAGAACGCCTGGCTCTCGTCGGCGTCCGCCACGTTCAGACACAGGTGGATGAACGGTGCCATGCGGCTACTCTCGGAGAGCGCGACATAAATCCGCCCGTTGGCTCCCCTCGATCGGGAGACGACCGCTACAGTTCCCGGCCGCCGGTGACGTTGAGTCGCTCGCCACCTCTGTGCTCGGTGATGCCGAACTCGGTGGTGGCGTCGCCACGGACCGTTCGGAACTCGTGTCTGTCGCCCGCGTCCGTCTCGCGGACACGGTAGAGGAGGACGTACCACTGCCTGTCCTCGTCGTCGTACGCTGCTTCGAGCGGGCTCCACGTGACGTCGCTCATGGCGGAGACGGACGCGCCCACGGAGCATAAGCTTGTCAGCCATCCAACGTATGTCGGAGAGGGCAGGGGGATGGACGGTGTTACCACAGATTTATCATGAACTACTCTAACGAATCCGTCATGGCTGTCGACGACCCGACACCCGAGCCGTCGCCGGAGACTTCGGCGGCGACGCTCGGTCACGACCGGCCGGACGTCGAGGAGTATCGCGCCCTCGCCAGCGACTTGCGCGATGCCGTCGACGGGGGCGTCGAGTTCGACGAGTACGCACAGGTGCTGTACGCCACCGACGGGAGCATCTACGGGGCGCGCCCCGCCGGGGTGGTGTATCCGACGGACGTCGCAGACGTCCAGCGTGCCGTCGACGTCGCCACGAGTCACGGTGTCCCCGTCCTCCCTCGGGGTGCCGGGTCGTCGCTCGCCGGACAGGCGGTCGGACCGGGCTGTGTAGTGCTCGACCTCTCTCGCCACCTCGACTCGGTGCTCGACATCGACCCCGAGGCGCGGCGAGCGACGGTCGAACCGGGCGTCGTCCAGGACCACTTCGACGCCGAACTCGAACCGTACGGGCTGAAGTTCGCCCCCGACCCGGCGTCGTCGGCGCGCGCGACGGTCGGCGGCGGCATCGGGAACAACTCCACCGGAGCACACTCGGTGCGGTACGGCATCACCGACGCCTACACCGAGGAACTGAAGGTCGTCCTCGCGGACGGGTCGCTCATCCACACCCGGGAGGTCGTCGTCGACTCCGAGGAGTACGAGGACATCGTCGAGCAGGGGAACCTCGAGTCACACATCTATCGGACGGTCCGGGGGGTCGTCGAGGACAACGCCGAGGAAATCGAAACGCGCTACCCGAGCCTGAAGCGCTGCGTCTCGGGGTACAACCTCCACAAGGTCGTCTACGAGAACGAGGCGGGCGAACGCTGTATCAACCTCTCGAAACTCCTCGTCGGGGCGGAGGGGACGCTGGGCGTCGTCGTCGAGGCGACGGTGAGTCTCGTGACCCGTCCCGAGGAGACGGCGCTCGTGCTCTACTGCTTCGACGACCTGGTCGACGCGATGCGTGCCGTCCCCGAGGCGCTCGACTACGGCGCCTCGGCGGTGGAGTTGATGGACGACGAGGTGTTCAGGCTGGCCGCGGAGTCGACCGAGTACGCCCAGTACGCCGACGCCATCCCCGAGGGGACGAAGGCGGCACTCATGCTCGAGTTCGACTCCGAACTCCACGGCGAGTTCCCGGCGGCCATCGCCGAGACGAACGAGCACTTCCTGGCGGACGGCGCCGACCTGCTCGGCGAGGTTCGCAGTCGCGAGCGAGCGACCGACGGCGGGGCGACGACCGGACAGGCGCCCGCCGCCGCCACCGCCTTTGCGGCCGTCGAGGCGTACACGCCGGAGGCGCAGGCCGACGTCTGGAAGCTCCGGAAGGCCGCGATTCCGCTACTGATGTCGATGGAGGGTGACCCCAAGCCGTACCCGTTCATCGAGGACGCCTCCGTGCCCCCCGAAGAACTCGCCGAGTACGTCCAGCAGTTCGAACAGGTCTTAGAGGAGAACGGCACGTCGGCGGCGTACTTCGCCCACGCCGGCGTGGGGACGCTCCACATCCGACCCATCCTCTCGCTCAAGGAGGAGCAGGGCATCGAGACGATGCACGCCATCGCCGACGCCGTGACGGACCTCGTGCTCGAACACCACGGCGCGTTCTCCGGAGAACACGGCGACGGTCTCGCCCGCACGGAGTTCAACCCCAAGATGTACGGGCCCGAGCTCTGGACGGCGTTCAAACAGGTGAAGACGGCGTTCGACCCCGACTGGCTCATGAACCCCGGCAAGGTCGTCTTCCGCGACGACGACCCGACCGACATGCGCGAGCACCTCCGCTACGGCGTGGAGTACTCGTCGCTGGAGCCACAGACGGCGCTCGACTTCTCCGACGAGGGCGGCTTCTCGCACCTGGTCGAACTCTGCAACGGCTGTGGCACCTGCCGGCAGACCACCTCGGACGTGATGTGTCCGACCTACCGGGCGTCGAAAGAGGAGATACAGACCACCAGGGGTCGAGCGAACATGCTCCGGGCGGCCATCAGCGGCGACCTTCCGGAGGAGGAGCTGTACTCCGACCGCTTCCAGGAGGAGGTGCTGGACCTCTGTGTGGGCTGTAAGGGCTGCAAGTCGGACTGTCCGACCGGCGTCGACATGGCGAAGCTCAAGACCGAGGTGAAACACCAGTACCACCAGCGCGAGGGGTCCTCGCGGCGGGAGCGGCTGTTCGCCGACATCGACTCGTGGTCCCGGCTGGGGAGTACGCTCGCGCCCGTCTCGAACTGGGCGACGAAGCTCCCGGGCGCGCGGACGGTGATGGAGTCGCTCTTCGGCATCGCCCGCGACCGGGAACTCCCGACGTTCACCCGCGAGACGCTCGTCGACTGGTTCGAGGCGCGCGGCGGACCACAGGTCCCGGAGGCCGACGCGGAACACCGCGTCCTCCTCTTCCCGGACACGTACACGAACTACTCCTACCCGGAGCCGGGGAAGGCCGCCGTCAGAGTGCTGGAGGCCGCGGGCGTCCACGTGCAGATCCCGACCGACCTCGAACCGTCCGGGCGGGCGTCGTACTCGAAAGGTTTCCTCGACACGGCCCGCGAGCGCGCACAGGCGAACGTCGATCGCCTCCAGGCACGCGTCGACGACGGGTTCGCCGTCGTGTTCGTCGAACCGTCCGACGCCGTAATGTTCCAGGACGAGTACCGGGACCTGCTCTCGGGACCGGCGGTCGGACGGGTCGCAGACGCCGCGTTCGGGGTGTGTGAGTACCTCGACGTCCACCACCTGGACGGGGAACTCGAGACGCCCGCACCCGAGTCGATGGAGACGCTCACCTACCACGGCCACTGCAACCAGAAGGCGACGAACAAGGACCACCACGCGGTCGGCCTGCTCCGAAGAGTGGGCTACCGGGTCGACCCGCTCGACTCGGGCTGTTGTGGCATGGCGGGCTCCTTCGGCTACGAGGCCGAACACTTCGCCCTCTCGAAAGCCATCGGCCGCATCCTCTTCGACCAGGTCGACGAGAGCGCGGGCGAGCAGGTGACGGCACCGGGCGCGTCGTGCCGGTCACAGCTCGGCGACAGGGACGGCGCGGCGGAGAACCCGCCGCACCCCATCGAACTGGTCGCGCGGGCCCTCCCGCGGGAGCGGTGAGATGGCGGACCTCTCGATTACGGTCACGGGCGAGGCGGAGGCGGTCACCCTCGACGCCGACTGGACCGGCGACGCGCCGCGGACCCGCGAGGCACTCGAAGCCGCGCTCCCCGTCGAGGGCGAGGCGGCCCGGTGGGGTGACGAACTGTACTTCTCGGTCCCCGTCGACACCGACCCCGAGGACGCGCGAGCGGTGGTCGACGTCGGGTCCGTCGCGTACTGGCCGGCGGGGGACAAACTCTGTCTGTTCTGGGGGCCGACGCCGGCGTCGGAGGGTGCGGAGCCGCGAGCGGCGTCGCCGGTGAACGTCGTCGCGCGGATGACGGACGTCTCGGCGCTGGCGGGAATCGACGGGGGCGCGCACGTCCGGGTCGAACGGGGCTGACGGGACGTTCACTCGCGGACGTAGACGCCGGCGAACGCCCCGACGGTCACCCCGAGGAGGTGGGCGTACTCCGCGGAACCGGTGGTCAACACGAAGTCGCTGAGGAGGAGCGAGACCATCCCGATGCCGCCGGCGACACCCAGCGCGTAGGCGACTCGCGAGCGCGCCGCGGGGCCGTCGCGGACGGTCCGGACGGCGACGTACGAGACCAGCGCGACGACGCCCGCACTCGCTCCGACGGCGCCGCCCTCGACCCCCGCGAGGAGGTAGCTCCACACCTGCGCCGCGGTTCCGGCGACGGCGCTGGTGCCGAAGAGCCAGTACCAGGTCGGCGCGGAGAGGTCGGCCTCTGCGAGCGACCCGAACACGACGAGGAAGAGGAGGTTCCCGAGGAGGTGTCCGAGCGACTGGTGAGCGAGCGGAGCGAGGAGCCACCCCGGGGAAGGAGTCGCGCTCGCGGCGAACCAGAACGCCATCGTCGGGAAGCCGAACAGCCACCAGACGAGCGACTCGACGGCGAACGCCGCCGCGAGGACTGCGACGAGGGTGGTGGTTGCCGGACGCGTCGCTCGCCAGGTGGCGAGTCGCCCGCGAACGCCGGCCGCGTCCACCGCCATGGGTCTCACCCGAGCCTCGGGACGGTACCGAGAAAAGGATTCGGCGTCCCTACACCCAGCCCTCTTCGACGAGCAGTTCGCCGTTGAGGAGCGACGCGCCGGCGGCGCCGCGGATGGTGTTGTGCGCGAGGCAGTTGTACTTCACGCCGTGGGTCGTCTGCTGGATTCCGCCGGCGCAGACGGCCATTCCGCCCTCGCGGTCGCGGTCGAGCCGTGGCTGGGGGCGGCCGGGGTCGTCGAAGACGTGGACGAGCTGGTCGGGCGCGCTCGGCAGGTCGACGCCGGGGAACTCGCGCATCGCGCGGGCGACGTCGTCGACCGACGGGTCCTCGGCCAGGTCGGCGAAGACGTTCTCGAGGTGGCCGTCGAGCGTCGGGATGCGGTTACAGGAGGCGGCGACGTCCATGTCGTGGAGCGTCACCTCCGCGCCGTCGAACGTGCCGAGCAGCTTTCTGGACTCCGTCTCCATCTTCGACTCCTCGCCGCCGATGTGGGGGAGGGCGTTGTCGATAATCTCCATCGAGGTGACGCCGGAGTAGCCCGCGCCGGAGACGGCCTGCAGGGTGGTGACGTTCACCCGTTCGAGACCGAACTCGTCGAGCGCGGCGAGCGTCGGCACCATCGTGATGGTCGAGCAGTTGGGGTTCTTCACGAGGGCGCCGTCCCAGCCGCGCTCCTCGCGCTGAATCTCGATGAGGTCCAGATGTCCGGGATTGATTTCGGGGATGGTGAGCGGGACGTCCTCGGCCATGCGGTCGTTCGAGGAGTTCGAAGAGACGACGTAGCCCGCCTCGAGGAAGAGCGGTTCGACGTCTGCCGCCACCGAGGAGGGGAGCGAGGAGAAGAGCAGGTCGACGTCGTCGTCGACGTCGTCGGGGTGGGTCCGTCCGACGGTCATCGACGCGACATCGTCCGGGATGGGGGTGTTGACGCGCCACTTCGCGGCGTCACGGTAGGACTCGCCCGCCGACTCCTCGCTCGCGGTCAGCGCCGCGAGTTCGAAGGTCGGGTGGTCGTCGAGCAGTTGGATGAATCGCTGGCCGACCGCACCGGTTGCGCCGAGGATACCGACTCGTACACTCATTGGCGTGTGCTTGTGTGGCACTCACATAAGACGCTTCGGAATCGGGTTAGATATCACAATCGTTCACTCACCAGCGATCAGCGCCCCGAATCCTGGACGTTCGTCGTCTTCTCACCCCGGAGTGCGGTGATGCTCACGCGCTCTTCGGGAGGAGTGGCGATTCGTTGACTCGCGTCCGAGTAAAACGATGGACAGTCACTTCCTCTCGGGGCGGTGATACGAGTGAAGAACCGATAGAAACAGGTGGGTCTTCCGAGAAGTACGGCGCAAATGTTCAGCAAGGTACTGGTTGCGAACCGCGGGGAGATCGCGGTTCGGGTGATGCGGGCCTGCGAGGAACTCGGCGTCCGGACGGTCGCCGTCTACAGCGACGCGGACAAACACTCGGGACACGTCCGGTACGCGGACGAGGCGTACAACGTCGGTCCCGCCCGCGCGGCGGACTCGTATCTCGACCACGAGGCCGTCATCGAAGCCGCGCGGAAGGCGGGCGCGGACGCCATCCATCCGGGCTACGGCTTCCTCGCCGAGAACGCGGAGTTCGCACGGAAGGTCGAAGAGACCGAGATGGTGTGGGTCGGCCCGTCGTCCGACGCGATGGAGCGACTGGGCGAGAAGACGAAGGCGAGGAAGGTGATGAACGAGGCCGGCGTCCCCATCGTGCCCGGGACGACCGACCCCGTCGACGACCCCGCCGAGGTCCACGACTTCGGCGAGGAGTACGGCTACCCCATCGCCATCAAGGCCGAGGGTGGTGGCGGCGGGCGTGGGATGAAAATCGTCCGCGACCCCGACGATGCGGAGGAGAAACTGCAGAGCGCCAAACGCGAGGGCGAGGCCTACTTCGACAACCCGTCGGTCTACCTGGAGCGGTATCTGGAGAATCCCCGGCACATCGAGGTCCAGATCCTCGCCGACCACCACGGCAACGTCCGACACCTCGGCGAGCGGGACTGCTCGCTCCAGCGCCGACACCAGAAGGTCATCGAGGAGGGGCCCAGCCCCGCCCTCACTGACGAACTGCGGGAGAAAATCGGCGAGGCCGCCCGCCGCGGCGCCGACGCCGCGGACTACTACAATGCCGGCACGTTCGAGTTCCTCGTCGAGGAAGAGCCACGAGGTGACGACGAACTCCTCGGGCCGGACGCGGACTTCTACTTCCTCGAGGTGAACACGCGAATCCAGGTCGAACACACCGTCACCGAGGAGATTACGGGCATCGACATCGTCAAGTGGCAACTCCGGGTCGCCGCCGACGAGGAACTCGACTTCGCACAGGAGGACGTCGGAATCGACGGCCACGCCATCGAGTACCGCATCAACGCCGAGAACCCCGCGAACGACTTCGCTCCGGCGCCGGGCGGGACCTTCGAGACGTACGACCCGCCGGGCGGCATCGGCGTCCGACTCGACGACGCCATCCGGCAGGGCGACGACCTCGTGACGGACTACGACTCGATGGTCGCGAAACTCGTCGTCCACGCGAGCGACCGCGAGGAGTGTCTGGCGCGCTCGGAACGCGCGCTCCGCGAGTACGAAATCGAGGGCTTCCACACCATCATCCCGTTCCACCGGCTGATGATCTCAGACGAGGCCTTCCGGTCGGGAACGCACACGACGAAGTACCTCGACGAGGAACTCGACCGCTCCCGCATCGAGGCAGCCGTCGAACGCTGGGGGCCGGCCGAGGGGTCGGACGCGGACGACGACGAGGAGGTCACCGAACGCGAGTTCACGGTCGAGGTCAACGGCAAGCGGTTCCAGGTGTCGCTCGAAGAGCGGGGCGCGCCCGCAATCGAACTCCCCGCCGGTGGCGGCGGTGGGGGCGGTGGTCGGAGTCGCCCGGACGTCGCCACCGAGGACGACGACGGCAGCGCCGTCACGGCCGACGGTGCGCAGGTGACCGCCGAGATGCAGGGCACCATCCTCTCCGTCGAAGTCGACGAGGGCGACGAGGTGGAGGGCGGTGACGTCGTCTGCGTCCTCGAGGCGATGAAGATGGAGAACGACGTCACCACCCAGGCCGGCGGCACGGTCACGCAGGTGCTCGTCGGCGAGGGCGACTCCGTCGACATGGGGGACGTGCTCGTCGTCATCGAGTAGACGGACGAGTCGGCGGCGGAGAGCCGTCGCCTTCATACCCGCCTCGCCTCTCCTCTCCGCATGAACGAGACACGGCGTGCGTTGCTCGGAGAACTGTCGTCCAGCGCCGCCTCGGGTCCGGCGCTCGCTGAACGCCTCGACGTCTCCCGGGCGGCCGTCTGGAAGCAGGTCGAAGCGCTCCGCGACGAGGGGTTCGTCGTCGAGTCGACCGAGGCGGGCTACGTCGTCACCGCGGTGCCGGAGTTCGGAGCGGGGACCGTCGAGTACGGTCTCGACGCGCCCTACACGGTCGAGTACCACGACACCATCGGGAGCACGAACGACCGCGGGCGCGAACTCGCGGCGGCGGGCGCGTCGGACGTGGTAGTGCTGGCCGACGAGCAGACCGGGAGTCGCGGACGACTCCGCCGGGCGTGGAGCGCCCCGTCCGGAGGGGTCTGGCTCAGTATCGTCTTCCGGCCCGACTGTCCGCCCGCGCACGCCCCCATCTACACGCTCGCCGCGGCCGTCGCGACGACGCGAGCGGCACGCGAGGCGGGCGTCGACGCGTCGATCAAGTGGCCGAACGACGTCGTCGTGAGCGACGACACCGCGGAACGCGGCGGCCGCAAGCTGGCGGGTATCCTCACGGAGATGGAGGGGGAGGCGAACCGCGTCTCGTGGCTCCTCGTCGGCATCGGCGTCAACGCCAACGTCGACGCGTCGGCCCTCCCGGCGGGCGCGACGAGCATCCGCGAGGAGGCCGGCGACGTCGAGCGCCGGGTCTTCGTCCAGCGGCTCCTCGAGACGTTCGACGAACTCCGGGGCGACCCCGACAGCGTCCTCGACGCGTGGCGCGAACACGCGGACACGCTCGGCCGCCGGGTACGCGTCGAGACGACGAGCGAGACTATCGAGGGAGTGGCCGTCGACGTCGAGTTCCCCGGCGCGCTCGTCGTCCGAACCGACGAGGAGGACCGGGTGATTCACACGGGCGACTGCGAGCACCTGCGGCCGGTGTGAACGCGTCGTGACGGCAGCGGGTCAGAGAACCACGCGCTTCACGTCTGCCTGCCCGGCCCGCCGTACCACCGCTCGAACCGGGTCTTTCGCGCCGCCGAGGTTGTCGGAGTCGCCGTCGAGCACGAGCAGCTTCGCCGGCGCACCCGCCTCGACCACGCCGCAGTCCAGTCCGGCGAGGTCAGCGCCGTCGACCGTCGCCATCCGCAGCACCGTCTCGGCACTCACGTCTGAGAGCTTCGCGGCGAACTCCATCTCGCGGAACATCGACGGGGAGTTGAGCATCACGTTGTCCGTCCCGAGCGCGACGGTCGTTCGTTCCGCGAGACGCCGAATCGGTGGCACGCCGACGTTCGTGACGAGGTTCGAGCGGGGGCAGACGGCGACGGGGAGTTCCGAGTCGGCGACGCGTTCGATCTGGTCGTCGGTGGCGTGGACCATGTGGACGAGGAAGTCGGGGGCGAGGTCGATGGCGGCGTCGACGTCGTCGGCGTCGCGCTCCCCGGCGTGGATGCCGAACAGTTTCCCCGCCTCGCGGGTCGCCCCCCGGACCGCCGCGAAGTCGCCGTCCCGAGCGCCGCTCGCGCCGAAGCCGTCGCTCGCGTGCATCGCGTCCTCCGTCTCCCGGCCGAGGACGACGGCGTCGACGTCGATCCCCTCGCGGGCCGCCGCGAACGTCTCGACGCCGGGGACGCCGCCCTCGCGGAACTCGACGCACGCGGCGGTGCCCGTCGCCTGCATGAACCGGAGCGACCGGCGCATCGCGGCGACCATCTCCTCGCGCGAGGCCGCCCGGAGGAGGCGGTGTTTGAGCCCGTCCGGCGGCGCGACGAGGTCGTCGAGCGACAGTCCCGCCCCGGCCTCCTTGGCGACCGAGTCGCCGATGTGGGTGTGAGCGTTCACGAACGCCGGGCAGACGACGTCGGTCGACTCCGTCTCCGTCCGTTCGACCGCCTCGACCCGACCGTTCTCGACGACGACCCGTCCCTCGATAGGCTCGAAGTCGCGGCCGTGGAGGATGGTCCCCTCTAGGTGCATCGGGTCGACTCTGGGGGAGAGACGTTCTTGAACGTGCAGGTTCGGGACCCTCGGTCGGCGTCGCCGGGCGCCTAGAGCGCTCGCAGGCGCGCCTTCAGACCACCGTGACGCCGCGGAACTCGAACCGCGCCCCGCCCTCTTCGGCGTCCACGAGTCGGACGTCCCACCCGTGTGCGTTCGCCACCTCCCGGACGATGCTCAGTCCGAACCCGGTCCCCTCGGGGTTCGTCGAGTAGCCGGCCTCGAACGCCTCGTCGCGCACCTCGGCGGGGATCCCCGGGCCGTCGTCCGCGACGAAGAAGCCGTCCGGCAAGTCGCCGACGGTCACGGTGACGGACGGGTCGCTCCCCGCGTCCTCGACCGGACGGTCTGTCGCTGGCCGGCTGTCCGTGGACACGTGTTCCACGCTGTCCTCACGAGCCTGTGAGCGGGGAGTGGTCGAACCGTGTTCGACCGAATTCCTGAACAGGTTCTCGAGGAGTCGCTGGAGGCGACTCTCGTCCGCACGGACGGCCGCGTCCGTCTCGACGGCGAGCGTCGCTTCCGACCACTCGACCGAATCCCAGCAACGGTCGGCGAGCGTCGCGAGCGACACCGTCGCCGGGTCGAGGTCGTCCCCACCCTGTCGCGCCAGCGTGAGCAGGTCGTCGATGAGCGACCACATCCGGTCGTGGGCGCGTTCGACGCTCGCGAGGTGCTCGCTGTCGCACTCCTCACGGGCCAGTTCCAGACGGCCTTCGGCGACGTTCAGCGGGTTTCGGAGGTCGTGGCTGACGATGGCCGCGAACTCGTCGAGGCGGTCGTTCTGCCGCTGGAGCTGTCGTTCGCGCTCGACCCGGTCAGAGACGTCACGGATCATCCCGACCCGTGAGAATCCGAACTCGTCGTCGTTCGCCTCTCTGAATCGAATCTCGGCCGGAACTCGCTCCCCGTCGGCAGTCACGAACTCGTACTCGATGGCCCCGACGTCACGGTCCCCGGCGTCGAGTGCCCGGCGCAACTCGTCGGCCTGCTCGACCGTTTCGTCGTCGATCCAGTCGTCGATGTCGGTGCCCAGCAGTTCGCCGCGGGTGGCACGCTTCATCGCGGTGTACGCCTCGTTGACGTACGCGATGGTTCCGTCGGCCTCGATGGCGTAGATGGCGTCCGGAAGCGACTCGAGGACGGTGCGGTACCAGTCGCCTCCTCGACGGCGGTCGGAAGGGTCGGTGACCGCCCGCCCGACGCAGACGACGTGTTCGACGTCCTCGGCGTCGGTGTCGTCGGTGTCGCTGGTGTCGTCGGTGTCGCTGGTGTCGCCGGTGTCGCCGGTGTCGCCGGTGTCGCTGGCGTCGACGTCGGCCGCGGCGTGGGTGTGCACCGTCGCGGTGAACTCGTAGGGGACCTGGTCACCGTCGGCGGTGCGGACCCTCGCCACGAAGGGGCCGTTTCCCGTCGCCGCGTCGACGACGCGTTCACGAACGACGGCGGCGTCGACGAACAGGTCGCCGACTGACGCGGACGACAGCGTCTCGTCGGTGTGTCCGGTCGTCTCGGTCACCGCCCGGTTCCAGTGGGTGACCGTACCGGCCCGGTCGAAGGCGACGAGCAGGTCCGACACGGAGTCGAAGAGGGCAGACGAGAAGGCTGTCACGGCTGGTGAAGCGTCGTCGTCCACTCCCCATGGGTAGTGGGGCGTCGTGCATAAACGTTGACGGCGGCCGGGACACGGCGAGCCCCCGTCACTGGAACTCGTCGAGCGTCGTGTTCAGTCCGGCGCGGACGTCGCTCACGAGCGCGCCCTCGATGTCGAGGCCGAGGACCTCGACGGCCGCTCGGCCCACTCGCTCGGTCTCCGACCGGGGGCAGTAGACGCCGAGTCGCCACTGCTGTTCCTGAGCCGTCCGGAGCGCCGACACCAGCGGCGAGGCCTTCCCTAGCTCTCGGATGTCGCCGTTGACGACCACGCGCGACGTCGACTCCGTCATCGACGGCGGGGCGGGGACGTCCACCACGACGTTCGCCGGGGAGAGGTCGACGCGGTCGGAAATTTCGCGCTCGAACGCGCGCAACTCCGCGTGCGAGGCGTCTAGGAGGGACGCGGGGACGTCGTCGTGCTCGGCCCACACCGCGCGTTTGAACAGCCGTCGAGTGTCGAGGCGTTCGGCGTACGCACTCGTCTCCGGCGTCACCCGGAGCGCCGAGACGAAGTCGTAGTCGTCCATCCGCCGGACGTCCGCCGCGGAGATGTCGGGTGTCTCGAGCAAGCGTTCCGCGGCTCGTCGGAGCATCGCCTTCGAGATGCGCGCGACCGGGTGCTGGTAGACCGTGGGGTTCATCAGCGCCCGCGCGAGGAGGAGCGACTCAGCCGTCTGGACGTTCCCCTCCCGGAGAACGAGTTCGCCGTCGACGAACGCCAGTTCGCGGACGAGGCGCTCGTGGTCGATGGTGCCGTAGGGGACGCCGGTGTGGTGGGCGTCCCGCACGAGGTAGTCCATCCGGTCGACGTCGAGTTCGCCCGAGACGAGCTGGCCGTACCGGCCCTCGCCACGGACGAGGCCGGCCACGTCGCCCGGGTCGATGTCGTGGTCGGCGAGGACGCGTCCCACCTCCCCGCTGGTGACGAGGTCGACGACGTCGTCGTGGTACTTGCCGGTGTGTCGGTGGACGACGCTCTCGACGTTGTGACTGAACGGTCCGTGACCGACGTCGTGCAGGAGGGCCGCCGCACGGATCCGTTCGGCGGCGACGCCCTCGACGCCGAGGTTGTCGAGTGCGCGGGTGGCGAGGTGGTAGACGCCGAGCGAGTGCTCGAACCGGGTGTGGTTCGCGGAGGGGTAGACGTACTTCACCGTTCCCAGTTGCGTGACGCGGCGGAGTCGCTGGACGGCCGGCGTGTCGATGAGCGCCTCGGCAACGCCCTCGACCTCGATGTGGTCGTGGACGCTGTCCTTGATAGCCAGCATGTGGAGAGATGCGCCCGCATCGAACAAAAACCGTCGGATGGCGTCGTCGTTTTCGATATGATACCAGTTTTGAAAATCGAGGCGACAGGTACACATATTCCTCCGCTACTTTTAGACCGAGTGAACAGTTTCGGCAACTCGGACATCCGACTCCTCCACGTCGACGACGACGCGGCGTTCGCCGAGCTGGTCGGTCTCTCGCTGGAACGGCGGTGCGAGCGGTTCCGAGTCGTCTCTGTCGGAAGCGCGAGGGAGGCCCTCGACAGACTCGACGAGGAGCCGGCGGTCGACTGTGTGTTGAGCGACTACGACATGCCCGAGATGGACGGGCTCGCCCTCCTCGAACGCGTCAGGGAGACGCACCCACGCCTCCCGTTCGTGCTCTACACCGCGAAAGGCGGCGAGGAGATCGCGGCCGAGGCCATCGGGAACGGGGTCGACGACTACATCCAGAAGGGGTCGAGTGCGGCGCACTTCCTGACGCTCGGGACGCGTATCGAACGCGAGGTCGCCCGTGCGCGAGCAGAGCGCGAGAAACAGGTGCGGCTGGAGGCGCTCGAGGCCGCACGCGAGGGGATCTGTATCGTCGACGCGGACGGTCGATTCAGGTACGCGAACGAGACGTACCTCGACCTGTACGGGTACGAGCGGTCCGAACTCGTCGGAGAACCGTGGCAGCGACTCCACACGGACGCTGCCGTCGAGACGATAGAGACCGACGTCCTCCCCCACGTCGCCGAGCACGGCCAGTGGGGCGGTACGTGTGTCGGGCTCAGAGCCGACGGCACCACGTTCCGCGAGTCGAAATCCGTCTCGACGCTGTCCGGCGGGGAACTCGTCATCGTCGTGACGGAACACGAGGCCACCGACGACTGATTCTCTGTTCGTGCTCGGGCGGCGTTCAGTCGTCCGTGCCCGCGGGGTCGACCACGTCCCCCTCGTCGATGTCGTCGACGACGTCAGGCTGGGTTACGTCGGCGTCGCGCCACGTTCCCTGCTTGTACCAGACGACGGCGACGGCGGCGCCGACGACGTTCGAGACGACGAACGACCACCAGATGCCGGAGGGACCGAACGACTGCGCGCCGAACCACGCGACGGGGAGACGGACAGCACCGAGGGCGAGAATGGCGATGGCAGCCGAGATGAGCGTCTTACCGGCGCCGCGGAAGCTTCCGCTGTACGCCCGCAGGACACCGAGGAGGCCGAACGTGGGCGCCACCGTGCGGAGGAAGTTCGCCCCCTCGTCCACGACGGCGGGGTCGGTCGTGAACACGGCCACGATGGGTTCGGTGAAGACGAAGACGACGATGCCCATCGCCGAGAGGACGACGAACATCGTCTTCGCGGCGAAGTCGGCCGTCGCCTCCGCACGGTCGGGTTTCCCGGCACCGATGTTCTGTCCCGACATCGTCTCGACCGCCTGTGCCACCGCGATGGCGGGGAGGAAGATGACCGAGAAGACCCGGGTGCCGATACCGAAGGCGGCGACGACGGTGGTCGAGAAGAGGCCGACCACGACGAGCAGGAAGTTGACGGAGAGCGCCCTGCCGGTGACCTCCACCGAGGCGGGGCCGCCGAGCGCGGCGATGCGCCGGAAGTAGCCAGGGTCGGGGAGCATCTGCCGTGGGTGGATGCGAACGCCGCGGTCGCCCTTGAGCATGATCGCGATGCCGACGAAGAGTGCGAGCGACCGGGAGAACACCGTCGCGTACGCCGCGCCCGCGACGCCGAGTTCGGGGAACACCCACCAGCCGAAGATGAGGAAGGGGTCGAGGGCGACGTTTACGGCCACGGAACCGAACATGACGAGCATCGGCGTGATGGTGTCGCCGTAGCCGCGCATCAGCGAGATGAACACGAGGAAGCCGAAGAGGAAGACGATGCCCAGCGAGATGACCTGCATGTACGCCGTCGCACCCGGCAGGACCTCGGGGGAGGCACCCAGCAGTCGCAGGACGTCCTCGACGAAGAGGTAGCCGACGGCACCGAGAACGACCGAGGCGAGCACGGCGAACGTCATCGTCTGTGAGGCGGCGTACTCGGCTTCCTCCTCCTGGCCAGCACCGACGTACTGTGCGACGAGGACGCTCCCGGCGATGGAGATACCGAAGCCGAAGGAGATGAGCAGGAACACCAGCGGGAAGCCGAAGGAGATGGCCGCGAGCGCCTCCGTCGAGTACTGACCGAGCCAGAAGGTGTCGGCGAGGTTGTACGCCGTCTGGAGGAGGTTCGTGATGACGATGGGCAGCGCGAGGTAGAACAGCGGCTTGCCGATGCCGCCGCTCGTGAGGTCGAACTCCTCCTTGCTCTTGAACAGGCCCGACAGACGGTCGAGGACGCTCATCGAGCGGCCTCCCGTGTGGCCTCCCCCTCGTCAGTCAGGAGATGGTCGTCGACGTAGGCGTCGAGCAACACGCGGGTCTCGGCGAGCGAGTGGCCGACGGCGACGTTCCGCGTGTGTGCGCCGACGACGACGCTCGCGACGAAGTTCGCCGTCGCCTCGGGGTCGACCTCTCTGAAGACCCCCTCGTCGATTCCCTCCGCGACGAGTCCTTCGACCCGCGAACGGAGCACGTCGTCGACTGCCGTGAGGCGCTCGCGGTACGCCTCCTCGTACGGCGCCTGCGCCTTCACCTCGAGCATCGCCGTGTGGAAGGCCGGGTAGTCGGCGTCGGCGTCGGTGGTGAGACACTCGTCGAACAGCGCGTGGAGTCGCGCGGCCGGGTCGTCGCCTGGGAGGTCCTCCAGTCGGCCCTCGTACCACGACGCCAGCGAGTCGAGGAACGTCGTCAGGAGGTCGCGTTTGGTGTCGTAGTGGTAGTGGAGGGCGGCTTTGCTCAGGTCCGTCTCGTCGGCGATGTCCTGCATCGTCAGGTTCGCGTAGCCGTGCGCACAGAGCGCGCGGCAGGTAGCACGGACGACCGTCTCGCGGGGCTCGTCGGACATTCAGTGTTCGAACTGACTAACTGGTCAGTCAAGTATCCACGGATTCGCCCGTCGGGGTGCCAGCGCCACTCTCGCGACGGATGAACACACCCCGGGCGGCGTCTCTCACGGGACGCGGCAGGAAGCTTCAAACCACCGCTCCGCATAGCAGGGGTTCATGACGACGTTCCTCGCTGGCGGGACGGGGACGCCCAAACTCCTCGACGGCCTCGACGCCGACGGGTCGGTCGCGCCGAGCGACGTGACCGTCGTCGGCAACACGGGCGACGACGTCGAACTCGGCGGCCACCTCGTCTGTCCGGACGTCGACACGGTGCTGTTTCACGGGGGAGACGTCCTCGACCGGGACCGGTGGTGGGGAGTCGCCGGAGACACCACCGGGACGCACGACGAACTGCACCGACTCGCGGCGGCGGCCGGCCTCGACGACGGCCCCCGGTACCTCCCTGACGACGCACAGACACGGGGACGAACAATCGCCCGCTGGCGGCGCTTCTCGGGCGTGGCGGAGTTCATGGAGATCGGTGACCGGGACCGGGCCGTCCACCTCACCCGGACGAGCCTCATCGACGAGGGCCACAGCCTCACCGCGGTGACGCGCATCCTCGCCGAGGCGTTCGGTCTCGACGTCGACCTCGTGCCGATGAGCGACGACCCCGTCGCGACCATCGTCCACACTGCCGAGGGACCGATGCACTTCCAGGAGTACTGGGTGGACCGGCGCGCCGAACCCGCCGTCGAGGACGTGGAGTTCCGCGGCGCCGACGCGGCCACCCCCACGCCGTCGGTGCGCGACGCCCTCACCGACCCGGTGGTGGTCGGCCCCTCGAACCCGGTGACGAGCATCGGCCCCATCCTCGCGCTCCCGGGCGTCGAGGCCGCCCTGGCCGAGACACCGGTGGTCGTCGTCTCGCCGTTCGTCGGCCGTGAGGTGTTCTCCGGTCCGGCGGCCGAGTTGATGGAGGGTGTCGGCCTCGACCCCTCGACTGCCGGGGTCGCCGAAGCGTACCCGTTCGCCGACGCGTTCGTCCTCGACGACGCGGACGAGACGGCGCTGGACCGCCCCGTCGTCCGGACGGACACGCGACTCGACGGCCCCGACGACGCGCGGCGCGTCCTCGATGCGGTCCGGGACGCGCTCGACCGAGTCGCTACCGGGGGGTGGAGATGACGCGGGAGCCACGACTCGTCCTCGCGAGTCTCTCGGGAGAGGCGGACGCGCGCTGGGCGCACGAGGGGAGCCTGTGGGCCGACCTCGCGATGCTCGGCGGCGTCGCCCTCGACCGGGACTCGCGAGAGGCCGCCCGGGCGCTGGTGGCCCGTGACCGCTCGGAGTTCCTGCCGCCCGACCCGCTCGTCTTCGTCGACTTTCAGCTCGCCGTCCTCGCTGGCGCACCGGTTCGGGCGGGGGTGAACGTCCGGAGTTCGACCCTTCCCCCCGTCCGGGAGGCCGCGCGACTGTGTGCGGCGCACGACGCGGTCGTCGAGATAAACGCCCACTGCCGGCAGGCGGAACTGTGTCGCGTCGGCTGCGGCGAGACGCTCCTGCGCGACACCGACCGCCTCGCCGAGTACGTCGCCGCCGCCGCCGACCAGGGCGCGGCGGTGAGCGTGAAGGTCCGGGCGGAGGTCGACGGCGTCGACCTCACCGAGACGGCCCGCCGGGTCGACGAGGCGGGCGCGACGCTGTTCCACGTCGACGCGATGGACTCCGAGGAGGTCGTGGCGCACGTGGCCGACGCCGCCCCGGACCTCCACCTCGTCGCCAACAACGGCGTCCGTGACCGCGACACGGTGGACGAGTACCTCGACTACGGCGCAGACGCCGTGAGCGTTGGCCGGCCGAGCACCGACCCGCGCGTCCTCCAGCGCGTCCGCGAGGCCGTCGACGACTGGTTCGAGGCGCGGGACACGGCGTCGAGCGCGTCGGCCCCGGAGGAACACCCGCCTACCTCGGACGCCGACGTCCGCTGACCCGTCACTCGACCGCGACGTCCCAGTCGTCGACGATGACGCCGTCCACACCGACCCGCTGGAGTCGGGGAACCGCTTCGACGGGCGGCGTCCAGACGTTCACCGCCAGCCCCGCGTCGTGCGCCTCGTCGACGCGTTCGGGCGCGTCAGCGACGAGTTCGTACTGCGGGTGGACGGCGTCACAGTCGAGGTCACGGGCGACTGCGAGGCCGTCGGCCCAGTCGGTGTCGTCGGTCCCGTCCCCGTCCCGGTCACCGGCGAAGAGGAACGCACGGGGGAGCGTCGTCTCGGCGAGCGCGCTGGCGTCGAACGACGACACCCAGACGTCGGGGTGGTCGGCGACGGCTGCCTCGACGTCCGCTTCCAGCCCGCGCTCTTTGAGTTCGACGTTCAGGCCGACCCGGTCGGGGAGGCGGTCGACCACGTCGGCGAGTCGCGGGATGGACTGGTCGGAGCCGAGGACCGAGAGCTCACGGAGTGCCTCGGCGTCGACATCGGCGACCCGCCGGTCCACCCCGGCTACCCGCGAGAGCGTGGCGTCGTGGACGACGACGACGTCGCCCGAGCCACAGCGACGGACGTCGACCTCGACGGCGTCGACGTGCGGGAGCGCCCGCTCGACGGCCGCGAGCGTGTTCTCGGGGCCGCGCGCCGCACAGCCACGGTGTGCGATGAGTCGCATGCGTGTTCGTGAGCGTCGCCCCGACGGACGAAGAGTGCTCGGGCTCGAGTCCGGGTTACCGGGAGACGGTGTCGAGACGAGAGGAGAGACCCGCAGCTCGCGGGTCGGGCCGATTCGTGTCGCGTCCGCGTCGCGTATCGTGTCGGAGGAGAGTTACGCCGAGGCGGACTGGCTGCTGGACTTCTTGCGCGTGATGTAGCCCGCGATACGGTTGCGGACGCCCTTCGAGTCGACGTTCGTGAGCTTCATGACGCTGTCCTTGTTCGTCTCGAAGTCCGTGTTGAACGCCTGCGGGTACCGCTCGAGGAGCATGTTCCCGAGCTGTTTGACGTACTTGGGTTTGATCGCCATGCCCGACGGTTGCTCGCTGGCGCACAAAAACGATTCGTTACGCGTCGTCGACTCCGGGCGCTGCGTCGCGGCTACCCGCCACGAGTTCGTCGGCGCACGGCGACTGCGACGACGACGAGCGCCGCGACGAACGCCCCGACGCCGAAGCCAGGGACGGCCCCGCTGGTCGACTCCCCGCTCTCGGCGGTGGCGTTGGCGGTACCGTTCGCACTCCCGTTCGCGCTGGCGGTCCCGTTCGCGTTCCCGTCGGCGCTCACGTTCTCGCCGTCGGTCGCACTCGCGTTCCCCGGCACCATTCCTCCGGTCGTCTCGTTCGCGGCCTCGAGACCGGCCGTCCCGTTCGCGAGCGCCGCGCCGGTCGCGTTGTCGACCGTCGCGCGGGCCTCGTCGACCGCGTCCGTGTCCGTGTCTGCGTCAGTTCCGACTGGAGCGGTGTCCTCGGCGGGTGTCTCGGTCGGCGTGGACTCCTCGGTGACGACGATTACCGTCGTCTCGGCGCGCAAGGCACCGTCGGTGGCGGACAGCGTGTACGCGCCGGGTTCGACGCCGTCGACGTCGAGGCCGACCTCCCACGTGCCGGTGGCGGCGTCGACGGTCGTCTCGGCCGTCGCCACCGTCCGGCCGTTCCCGGCGATCAGGTCGACGAACACCGTCGCGTCGCCACCGCGGTTGGTCGTCCCCGTCACCGTGGCGGCCTCGTCGCCGACGAGCGTCCCGTCGGGCGAGACGGGGTCGATGGCGAGGCGGGGTGTCTCGGCGCGGAGCGACAGGTCGACCACCTCGTCGCGGCCGTAGGCCGCTCTGACGAGGTCCACCGCCTGCTGCTGGGTCACGTCCGTGGGGAGGGCGTCGCGGCCGAGCGTCGGCGTCGACTCGAACGCCCCGTCCCCGCGTGGGCTGACGGCGAGGAGTCGGTACACCCCTCGCCGGGAGAACGACTCGTACGTCGCGGCGAAGCCACCCCCGACGACGCGCGCTGCCTCCATGTCGCCCGCCTGCCCGTCGTCGCCGAGGAACCGTCCGCGAGGGCCGACGAGGTAGAGGCGGACCTCGCCCGCCTCGAACGTCGTCGTCCCCGTGACCGCGACGCTGTCACCGACGCCCGCGGCGACAGTCGCCGGCGACGCGGTCACGGTGATGGAGGTGCCGCGCGCCTGTTCGACGGCCGCGACCGCTCCGGCGTCCACCGGTGCAGGGACCGCCGCCCCGGCGAGGCCCGGGACGACGGCGGCGACGACGAGACACCAGACGACCAGCCCCGTCAGTGCGACGGAACGGGACCGGCGGCCCGTTCGCCCCGCCGTCCGTCCGCGGCGGTGGCTGTCGTCTCGGCGCTCGTGTCGGCTTCGGTGGTGGCTCCGGCGTCGCATCGTCGCTCGTGTCGGGCGAGACCACCGCGGGCGTCAGTATCACTGTTCGGGTCGGGGAATCACGGCTGATACTGGTCGCCCGGTCACCGGTAGTCGCGCCAGTCGGTCTCCGCCGAGAGGCGCGCGAACGCCTCCCGTTCTCGCTCCCCGCCACACCGCTCGACTACGCGCTCGAAGTACGCGAGGCGGTCGAGGAGGCGGTCGGTGTCGTAGCTGGGGACGTCGAGTCGCGAGGCGGCGACGGTGGCGTCGACGACGGCGTAGAAGCCGCGGTTGATGGTGAACGGCCGCTCCCGTTCGACGGCACTCTCGCCGGGTGTGAGTCGCCACCGCTCCCAGCGCGTGTCGCCCTCGCGGCCCTCGTCGACCTGTTCGACCGCGACCCGGACCCACCCGTCGGCCGAGTCGAGGACGGGGTCCGCCTCCTCGCGGATGGTGACCGCCGCGTCGACGAAGTCCCGTGGGTCGGCGACGAACTGGACGACGCCCTCCCCCCGACGGTGGAAGTTGCGGCGGGTGCGGGTGTTGCCCCACGTCACGGCTTCGACGGGAGCCTGCGCCCCCGCTTCGACGCCCTCGTCGGGCGCGTGGAGGCCCAGCGCCGCCACGTTCCACCGGTCGTTCGGCCCGAGCGTGGTCACGACGGACTCCGTCACGCCGTCGAACGCGACGGGCCACCCCGCCCCGCTCTCGGTCACGTCGGGCGCTTCCGTCGCGGTCACACCTCCCACCCCCGTTCGAGCGCGACGAACGCGGCGGCAGCAGTGAGGTCGGCCGTCGTGCCGGGATTGACCCCCCGTTCGACGTACTCCTCGGCGAGCGCGGCCGCGGCGTCGAGGTCGTCACCCACCTCGGCCACCCGCTCCTGTACCTCGTGGGCGACCCCCTCTCCGTGCTGTGCCCGGACCAGCGTGTCGGGTTCCTCGGCCAGGAGGCGGAGGAAGGCCCGGGCGACCCGGTCGGTCGCGGGACCGTCGTCGTCGAGAATCCCCTCCGCGGCGGCGAACGCGCGGGGGAACCCTTCGACCCACTCGCGGGCGTTCGCGTCGACGGCCGCCGAGCGCTCCATGACGTCCCAGAGCGTCAGTCCCTGCTCGCGAATCGCGGCCGTCGCGTCGGACGCGAGGCCGACGTCGGGCAGGTCAACGTCCGGGGGCGGGTCGCCGACAGCGACGTCGACGTACTCGAACGCGCGGTAGAAGTCACACGCGTCCGCCACAGTCGTCCCGGCACAGACGTCACGGACGGCCGGCGGCGAGAGTGGTCCGACGGCGGCCGCCCGTACGAGCGGGACGAGGTTCACCAGACAGCCGAACTGGGTGTTCCCACCCCGCTGGTGGCGCATGCCCTCGACGCTCTCTTCGAACGCGGCGCCGACGGTGGCGCCGGCCTCGGCGGCGCGGAGACCCGCGCCCGCGCCCACCGCCCCCGCGAGGAAGTGTTCGAACCGGAGGTCCTCGTACTCGTGGCGCCGGTCGACGTTCCCCGGTTTCGGGGTGCCGGACACCTCGAGGAGGAGTGCTAGCTGCGCGTTGTCCGCCGGGGTTCGCATGCCCCTCCGTAGCGTGGCGAACGGTAAAGACGCTACGCGTCGGGTCGCGACGAGTCACGTGAAAACAGAGGCCGCCCGAGGGGGAGGTGAGGGGGAGAATTCGGGGTGAGGCCTCTACCGAATCCGAGGTAACGAGCGGACTTCAATGCGTTCACACGCGTCGCCCGTTGTGTCGCGTTGCCGAACGTGTTCGGGCGGAGTGGTCGCCGAACGACGGCGGGACCGGCGCTCAGAACCGCTCGGCCCTGCTCGCGGCGACCCAGGCGTTCGTCGGCGTGCCGTCCGGGACGCGCGTGGTCCGGCCCTGGAGCGCGTCGACGCGCCCGGCGAACGCCCACTTCCTGTCCTGCCACGTCTCCTCCGTCTCGGCCGCGGCGGCCGCCGCGGCGACTGCCTGGTCGCGCATGTGCGCCGAGACGACGGCCGCGATGGCCGCCGCCTCGTCCTCGGTCGCGTCGTCGGGTATCGAGAGGTCCATCTCAGATCGGGAGGTTGCCGTGCTTCTTGTCCGGCTGGTCGCCGCGTTTCGTCTTCAGCATCTTCAGGTCGTCGACGAGGCGTGCGCGGGTCTCGGCGGGTTCGATGACGTCGTCGACGAACCCTCTGTCGGCGGCGGTGTAGGGGTTGGCGAACTCCTCGCGGTACTCGTCGATGAGTTCCTGCCGGCGGGCGTCGGGGTCGTCCGCGGCCTCCAGTTCGCTGCTGTAGAGGATGTTGACCGCGCCCTGCGGCCCCATGACCGCGATTTCGGAGGTGGGCCACGCGTAGTTGACGTCGCCGCCGATGTGCTTCGAGGCCATGACGCAGTACGCGCCGCCGTACGCCTTGCGCGTGATGACCGTCAGGAGCGGGACCGTCGCCTCGGAGTACGCGTACAGCAACTTGGCCCCGTGGCGGATGATGCCGCGGTGTTCCTGCTCGGTGCCGGGCATGTACCCCGGAACGTCGACGAAGGTGAGGATGGGGACGTTGAACGCGTCGCAGAAGCGGATGAACCGCGACCCCTTCATCGACGCGTCGACGGTGAGGGTACCGGCGTTCGAGCGTGGCTGGTTCGCCACCACGCCCACGGAGTGCCCGTCGAGCCGACCGAACCCGACGACGATGTTGCGCGCCCAGCCGTCGTGAATCTCGAAGAACGACCCCTCGTCGACGACGCTGTCGACGACGTCGGTCATGTCGTACGGCTTCTGTGGCTGGTCCGGGACGACGTCGGTGAGTTCGTCGGTCCGCCGTGCCGGGTCGTCCCACGGGTCGACCCGGGGCGGGTCCTCGACGTTGTTCTGCGGGACGTACGAGAGGAGTCGGCGGATGTTGTCGAGCGCCTCCTCCTCGCTCTCGAACGCCTTGTGTGCGACGCCCGTCTTCTGTGCGTGGGTCGACGCACCGCCGAGTTCCTCGAAGCTCACCTCCTCGCCCGTGACCGTCTTGATGACGTCCGGGCCGGTGATGAACATGTGCGAGGTGTCCTGCACCATGAAGATGAAGTCGGTGATGGCGGGCGAGTACACCGCGCCGCCGGCACACGGCCCCATGATGGACGAAATCTGCGGGACGACGCCCGACGCCTGCTGGTTTCGGTGGAAGATGTCTGCGAACCCGGCCAGCGACTTCACGCCCTCCTGAATCCGCGCGCCGGCGGAGTCGTTCAGGCCGACGATGGGCGCGCCGACTTCCATCGCCTTGTCCATCACCTTGCAGATTTTCTGGGCCATCACCTCGCCGAGCGAGCCACCGAAGACGGTGAAGTCGTGGGCGAAGACGAACACCGTCCGGCCGTCGACCTCCCCGTACCCGGTGACGACGCCGTCGCCGGGGAGTTTCTTCTCCTCCATCCCGAACTTCGACGTTCGATGCGTCCGGAACTTGTCGAACTCGTTGAACGTATCCTCGTCGAGGAAGTAGTCGATCCGCTCGCGGGCAGTCATCTTCCCCTTGTCGTGCTGCTTGTCGATGCGCTCTTGGCCGCCCCCGAGCAGCGCGCGTTCACGTTTCTCGCGGAGTTCCTCGATCCGGTCCTCCATCGTCATGTCGGACCACCTGGTGTCATTGGCGGAACGTGAACGACGTGGAGCAAAAGGATTCCGGGATACCGAAGCCCGCTCGGAGGGCCACCGTGGACGACGGCCGTTCGCACTTCGCGAATCGAAGCCGACGCCGTCAGACGACCCATCGGCTCCGGTGACGACCCGGTTACTGCCGTCGGGCACTCAGCCGCGAAATCCGCGCCGCGAGCGACTCGAAGTGTTCCGGACTCCCGCACTTCTGGATGCAGGCCGTCGCGCCACGCTCGCGCGCCGTCGTCAGGAGGTCCTCGCTCGGGTCGCTCGTGTAGAGGACGAACGGGACCGTGTCGTCGAGTTCTCGGACCCGCGTGAGGAACTCGATGCCGTCGACGTCGGGCATGTGGTAGTCGCTCACGATGCAGTCGACGGTGTGGTCGTCGCGTTCGAGTCGCGTGAGACCGTCGGCCGGTGAGTGCGCGGCGACGACCTCCAGGTCGGCGTCGACGGCATCGAGGAACGATTCGACCAACGAGAGGACCATCGGGTCGTCGTCGACGAGGAGTACACGAATCGGCTGGGGGCGAGAGCGGGGGGTCATGAGAGTGGTGTGGGCGTGGGTGTGGGGTCGGCCCCTGCGTCGGTCGTGGACGGTCCCACGCCTGGGCGTCCGTCCTACCTCTCTCGACGGTGTAGACGGTCCTACCGCTTCTCCCTAGCAGTATTCGCGTCGCTCGAGAGACACCTATGAGTATAGGGTGTCGGTCGCCTCGGTGCGTGAACGAAGCCCCGAAACGTCGACCCGCGCAGTCGCAAGCCCAGATTTTTCACTCGGCCGAGACGAGTACCGAACTCGTCAGAGCGCCGTCCACACCCCATGCCCCACCCCCACTCTACGGACCCTCGTCCCGTCTCGACCCCGAAGTCGTCTGGTCGGCGGCACGCCTCGACGAGCCACCGAGGTGACCACGCCCCGGGGCCGGAGAACCACCTCGCGCTGATATACGAGACCACCGCGGAGCACCTCTCGACCGTCGTTCCGTACGTCAGACACGGACTCGAGGGGAACGAGCGCGTCGTGTACATCGCCGACGAACACTCGCCCGACTACCTCCGTTCGGTGTTCCGGGCGGCAGGAATCGACGTCGACGCCGACGCGTTGACGATTCACGACGCGGCGGAGATGTACACCCCGTCGGGGACGTTCGAGACTGGCGAGATGGTGGATAGCCTCGAGGACCTCGTCGAGACGGTCACCGACGGCCCGTACGACCACCTCCGGCTCACCGGAGAGATGACGTGGGCACTCCGCGCCGGCGGCGACACCCTCGACCGTCTCGTGGAGTACGAGTCGCAGGTCAACGAGTTCTACACGGACCACCAGCCCATCACGGGGCTGTGTCAGTACGACCGAACGAAGTTCGACGACGACCTGCTCCACGACGTCGTCCGGTCACATCCCCAGCAGGTGTACGACGCGACGGTCACGCAGAACTTCGCGTATCTCGACCCCGACGCGTTCTCGGCGGTACATCCCGCGACGAGTGCCACGACGGAGTTCGTCGAGGCGCACCTGGACCGGGTGCGGGCGCACAGTCGGCGACAGCAGTACCAGACCGCGCTCTCCGAACTGTCCACCACGAGCTATCGCTTCCTGGCGGCCGACACGGACGACGTCCTCGCCGAGGCCGTAACGACCATCAGATCGGTGCTGTCGCCGTCGCTGGTGGGCGTCTACTCGTACGACGAGGCGAGCGAGGCACTGGAACCGGCGTCGGTCTGGACGGCTCACGGCGACGCGGACCCGACGTCGTTGCCCGACGCGCACCGTGACCTCCTCCGCGACGCGTTCGTCGGGGGCGAGCAGGTGGTTCGCCCGGAGTCGGCGCGCCAGTCGGAGATGTCCGCGCTGACGTGTGGGTTCGCGTACCCGCTCGAACGGTACGGCGTCCTGTTCGTCGGCTGGACCCTCCCGCACGCCCTCGACGAGGCCGAGAAGGAGTTCGTCCGGACGGTGGCACACGCGGTGGACGCGGCGTTCGAACGCGCCGAGTACGATGACATGCTCGACCACCGGGACGACCAGATTCGCCACCTCGACCGCGTCAACCGGACGATTCGCGAGGTCGCTCTGGGTCTCGTCCATGCGTCGAGTCGGGAAGAGATACACCGCACGGTCTGTGACCGGCTGGCCGACGTCGACGGCTACCAGTTCGTCTGGGTCGGCGACCGTGACTCGTTCACGCGGCGGCTGACCCCGCGACAGTGGGCGGGCGACGGCGGGGTCTATCTGGACTCGCTGTACACGTCGGAGACGGGAGGCGAGGCTGGCGTGGACGCGGGGACGGGAGCGGACGCCGAGGCGGCCGTCCCGACGCCGACCCGGCGGGCCGCCGAGACGGGCGACGCGCAGTTCGTCCCCAACTCGCTGACCACCAACGCGTACCGCGCGTGGCGCCGGGTCGCGCTCGACAACGGGCTCTACGCCGCGTTCTGCGTCCCGCTCGTGTACGACGCGGCCTCGTACGGCGTGCTGACCGTCTACGCCGACCGACCGAACGCGCTGACGGAGATGGAGCGAGACGTCCTCAGAGAACTCGGGCGGACGGTCGGGTACGCCATCGACTGCGTCGAGACGCAGGCGGGGCTGCACGCCGACAACCTGACCGAGGTCGGACTCCACCTCCCGACGTCGGAGAGCAAGCTGGGACGGCTGGCGACCCAGGTCGACGGGCGAGTCGACGTCGAGACGGTCATCCCGGAGGCAGAGGGGCGACTCCGACTGTTCTTCACTGTCGACGACGTGGCTGCCGACCGCGTCCTGACCGCCGCCGAGTGCTCGACGAGCGTGGCGTCGATTCGGCGGGTGACCGACCGCGAGCGCGGGGCGCTGTTCGAGGCGGTCCTGTGTGTCTCCGAGAGCGTCCCCGAACTCCTCGGTGCCGCGAACGGTTCCGTGACGCGACTCGTCGCGACTCCGACGGGGGTCGACCTGACGGTGGAGGTGCCGCGGCGGACGGACCTGCGCGAACTCGTCGACCGGGCCAGACGGGCGTATCCCGGACTGTCGGTCGACTCCATCCGCCGGAGTGCCAGACCGGTCCAGAGTCGCGGGTCGTTCCTGACCCGGCTGGACGAGCGGCTGACCGACAGACAGTTCGAGGCGCTCCGGTTGGCCTACTACGGCGGCTACTTCGAGTGGCCCCGCGACAGTTCCGCCTCCGACGTCGCGTCGTCGATGGGGGTGAGCCAGCCGACGTTCTCCAACCACCTGCGCGGGGCCGAGCGGAAGCTCCTCGAACTGCTGTTCGACGACTGAGGGGGCTCGGCTGGCTCGTCAGGCGTCTCGTTCACCGCGACGACGCCTCGTCGTCGCGCAGCGCGCGCTGGATGGCGGCGACCCGCTCGTCCCGCCGACGCGTCACCGTCTCGGGAGCGTCGTCGTAGTCGAAGAAGCCGGCGCCGGTGTCGATGCCGGTCCGCCCCTCCCGGACGCGCTCGGCGAGCGGGTCGCCCGGGCCGTCGTCGTCCGCGAGGTGCGGGAACAGTCCCTCGGCGATTGTCTGGAAGAGGTCCAGTCCCGCGATGTCCATCGTCTCGAACGGTCCGATGGCCGCCGTCCGGGTGGCGTAGCCGTCCCGCACTGCCCGGTCGACGTCCTCGACGGAGGCGACGCCCTCGCTCACGAGGTGGAGACACTCGCGGACGACGGCGAACTGGACGCGGTTCCAGACGAACCCCGGAACGTCCCGCTCCACCAGCACCGGGTCACGGTCGACCCCTTCGACGAACGCGCACAGTCGCTCGACCGTCTCGTCGGTGGTGTGGGTGCCGCGGACCACTTCGACGGGGCGGAGCAGGTACGGCGGGTACCACCAGTGACAGCCGGCGACCCGCCCGGCCGCGTCGGGGACCGCTTCGGCGATGTCGTCGATGGAAAGTCCGGACGTGTTCGAGGCGAGGACGGCGTCCGAGGTGGCCGTCGCGAGTCGTTCGAAAACGTCGCGCTTCGTGTCGAGGTCCTCGGAGACGGTTTCGACCACGACGTCGGCGTCGGCGACGCCCGTCGTGAGGCCCAGCGTGAAGTCGACGCGGTCGAGCGCCGTCTCCGGGTCGGTGCCGATGAGTCCCTCGCTCGCGAGGAACGTGACCGCCTCGCCGAACCGGTCACGCGCGGTGTCGAGGTTCGCCTGCCGGTGGTCGACGAGCGTCACGTCGAGGCCGGCGAGCGCACAGTGAACGGCCAGGCCGTGACCCATCGCACCGGCACCGACGACCGAGAGAGCAGTCACGTCGTGCATACCGACCCGTCGACGTCCGGGGTGATGGGTATTCGCCACCCTCGCCGCTCTCAGACGACGGAGTTCGACGAGCGAAGACCGAGGAACGCGGCGCCGGCGACGCCGACGGCGAGCGCGACGGTCGGCCAGAAGCCGACGCGCGCCTCCAGGCCGAAACTCGTGAGCAGGGTAAAGACGAGAAAGAGCGGCAGCACGACACCGACGGCGTAGAGCCAGGCCGGCCCCAGCGAGGAGGCGAGGTCACCGGCGCCGAGGCGGAACTCCTCGAGGGCGTCTCGCCCGAGGACCCAGCCGACGAACAGGAGGAACGCGGCCAGTCCCGCCGTGAGCAGTCGGTCGACGAGCGTCACGGCGAACAGCTGGAAGACGGCCGGGTCGAGCGCGTTAGCGGCGCCGGTGACGGCGAACACCACGAGTGCGACGGCGACGCTCCGTCGCCGGTCGAACCCGAACTCGTCGACGAGAAAGGAGACGGGAATCTCGAGCATCGAGATGGACGAGGAGAGCGCCGCGAGGGCGACGACCCCGAAGAAGGCGCTGGCGATGAGCGTCCCACCGGGGAGGCGAGCGAACGCGCCCGCGATGGAGACGAACAGCGCGCCGGGGCCGGGCGAGCCGGGCTCGACGCCGAGCGAGAACAGGAGTGGGAAGACGACGAGGCCGGCGAGGACGCCGACAGAGGTGTTGAGCACGGCGATGGTCCCGGCGTCGAACGGGAGCGAGCGGTCCTCGCCCAGGTAGGAGGCGTAGGTGACCATCGTCCCCGCGCCGAGCGAGAGCGTGAACAGCGCCTGCCCCGCGGCCGGTCCGAGGACCGAGAAGAAGTTCTCCTCCAGCGTCGAGAGGTCGAACGAGAGGTAGAACGCGTAGCCGGCGGCGGCGTCGGGTTGCGTCGCCGCCCACGCGGCTAGCACGACGAGGAGGACGAAGACGGCGGGCATCATCACCGTCGTCCCGAGTTCGATGCCCTTCCTGACGCCGCCGAGGACGACGACAGCGGTGAGTCCGAGGAAGACGAGGTGGTACGCGAGCGCGTCGGTGCCGGCGGAGGCGGAACCGAAGTACGCGCCCGGTTCGGCCGCGTAGGGGAGCGGCCCGCCGGCGAGGGCGAGAGCGCTCTCGACGAAGTAGCGGAGAATCCACCCACCGACCACCGAGTAGAAGGAGAGCAGGACGAGCGCCGTCAGGACAGAGAAGCCGCCGACGACGGCCCACCCAGTCGACCCCGAGAGGTCACGCAGCGCGCCGACGGGGTTCCGTTTCGCGCGGCGACCGATGACGAACTCGCCGACGAGGCCCGGGACGCCGACGGCGAGGACGACGAACAGGTAGACGAGGAGGAAGGCACTCCCGCCGTTCTCGGCGGTGACCCAGGGGAACCGCCAGATGTTTCCCAGCCCCACGGCGCTCCCGACGGCCGCGAGGATGAACCCGATTCGGGTCGCCCACGTCTCACGTGTCATTACCTCTCGATGACCGAAGCGCGCCCAAAGGGGTTACGAACCGAAGAACCCTCAACTGCCGATGATAACGGTTTTCCGTCGGTAAATCGAGGTTCTCGTCGAAGCTCACGCGACGAGCACTCGGTGATGGTGACGAATCGTCACCCGCCGGTCGAGGGGTCACTCTCCGGCGGTCCAGCCGGGTGTCGGAACGAACGACCCCCTCACTCCTCGAGGAAGCCGAGTTGCTCGGCTATCTCTCGGGGGTCGTAGTACATCCGTTCTTCCTGTACCTCGCCGTCCGCGACGACGAACGTCGACATCCCCCGATGCTCGAACGTGCGGCCGGTCGGCGGGAGCCCGTTGAACTCACCTTCGTGGGTACCCCGGCCGGTCCACTCGGCCATGACGATGTCGTCTCCTTCGAGCACGGCTTCGACGGTGATGGTGAAGTCGGGGAACGCGGTCCGGAGTTCGTGGACGTACGCCTCGAAGGCCTCCCGTCCCTGGATTACCCCGCCTGGGACGCTTGGCTCGTAGGCCACGAACGAATCAGAGACCGAATCTGTCTTCGAGGACTCCCCGTTCCACAGCGCGAGGTAGTCACTCATGGGCTGTTCGTGTCTGGTCAGGGTGGTTGCTTCCATACACTGTCGGAGACGCGCCCAAATGTCATAATACAAATGTGTATTTCTCACCAACTGGTGACCACGGGACGCATCCGGCCGTCCACGTGAAGTCCGTCGTACTCGGGGGCGGCCGTGGAGACGTGTCCGGCAGTCGGGGCCGCCCGCTCTCTCCGCGACGGCGACGCCCCGCTGGTCAGACCGGCGGGACGATGGCGCCGCCGACGAACAGCGTCTGGAGGCCCAGCGCGAGCGTGCCGAGGACGGCGGCGAAGACGACGACGCGGACGGTCCAGAGCCAGACGGCGCCGAACCGCCGGCCGAGGTCGGAGCCGTGGACCACTTCCGACAGCGCCTCCCGCCCGAGCACCCAGCCGACAAACAGCAGGATGGCGAGCACCGACAGCGGGAGCAGGAGTTTGTACGCGAGCGTGTCGAACCAGCCGAGCCACGCAGTCGAGAGCGCGGAGGGGACGCCGAGGAGAAACAGCGCGCCTCCGATGGTGCCGGCGGCGGGAAGTCGGCCCACGCCCGTGTTGTCGACGACGTACGACACGACCACTTCGAGGAGGCTGATGGCCGACGAGAGCGCCGCGATGAGCACGACGGCGAAGAACAGCGTCCCCAGCAGACGGCCGGCGGGGAGCGCCGCGAACGCGCCGGCGGTGGAGACGAACACCGCACCGGGGCCGCTCGTGTTGGGGTCGATGCCCTGCGCGAACAGGAGTGGGAAGACGGCGAGTCCCGCGAGCACGCCGACGAACGTGTTCAACACAACGATAGAGCCTGCGTCGGCGACGAGAGAGTCTTCGCCGTCGACGTAGGAGGCGTAGGTGACCATCGCGCCCATGCCGAGCGAGAGCGAGAAGAACGCCTGCCCGACGGCGAACGGGACGATGTCCCAGAGGTTCGTGCGGAGCGCCGACAGGTCGGGAGAGAGGAAGTACGCGTAGCCCGCGCCCGCGCCGTCGAGCGTGAACGCGAAGGCGGCGAGGCCGGCGAGGATGAGGAGGACGGAGGGCACCATCACTTTCGTCGCGCGCTCGATGCCGTTCTCGACGCCGAGGGCGACGACGCCGACGACGAGCGCCATGAAGACGGCGTGTGCGACGAGCGCGTCGGTGCCGGCGGAGACGGCCGAGAAGTAGCCGGCCGCGTCGCCGAAGTACGTCCCCGTGGGCGAGGCGACGAGGTAGCGAATGACCCAGCCCCCCACGACGGAGTAGTACGAGAGAATCCAGAAGCCGATGCCCAGTCCGAGCGCACCGACGACCTTCCACTGTCGGCCGCCGAGCGCACCGAACGCGTCGATGGTGTTGCGCTTCGCCCGGCGGCCGACGGCGAACTCCGCGAGCATGGCGGGGAGGCCGATACCGACGGCGGCGGCGAGGTAGACGACGAGGAACGACGCCCCGCCGAACTGTCCCGTCTTGAACGGGAACTGCCAGATGTTGCCCAGTCCGACGGCGCTCCCGACGGCTGCGAGGACGAACCCAACACGGGACGCCCACGTCTCACGTTCTGTCATCGCTCGGCCTAGGCCGAGTCACCCTGATAAGCCCGATGGATTCTCCCCGAATTGTGATGTAATTATCAGAATGATTCCACGAACGAAAATGTGTGACGGTACCGTCCCTCACAGTCCACCACCGCTCGCCACCCCGGAAGAGTTGAGTGCACTCGTGCGCCGGACACCCTGTCTCAGGCCGGACTGACGTCGTCGCCGTCGCGGACGACCAGTCCGTACCCCGCGAGCGTCTGGAGGATGCTGAACAGGGTCAACTTGGGGAGGCCGAGCGACGCACCGAGTTCGTCGACGGTCACCGTCCCGCGGACCAGGAGGTAGAGGTAGACGAGTTTCGCCGGCGGCGACGTGACCTCGTCGGGGAGTTCGATGGGTTCGTTCGTCGCGCGCTCGGGTTGCGGTTCCGCGGCCCGTTCGAGTTGTGCTGCTGTCATCATGGGAAGAGGTGACGTGCGGCAACCGTATAAAAATCTGTCGTCGTTCTCAGATCCGGGGAAACTAGTCGTTCGAATGACATTCTTCGACGGTATCTCCCTCGTTCGCAGTGCGGTCACGAGACGGCCAGACTGCGCGACGCGTCGGCCGCTACGGCGTGACGACGAGTTTGCCGAGGAACGAGTCGGCCATCACG
This sequence comes from Salinigranum sp., assembly GCF_041641895.1. NCBI lineage: Archaea > Methanobacteriati > Methanobacteriota > Halobacteria > Halobacteriales > Haloferacaceae > Salinigranum > Salinigranum sp. The sequence continues at coordinate 61,026 of NZ_JBEPXO010000001.1, forward strand.
TCGCGCTGTGCGTCGGCGGCCTCCTCGAGGTCGTACGTCCGGGCGACGTCGATCTCGAGGTCACCCGTTCCCATGAGGTAGGCGACGCGTTCGAGGGGGTCGGCCAGCCGCGGCGTGTTGAACATGCTCATGAACTGGTAGGAGACGTCCTTGCCCCGGGCGACGCCGTCGTTCGTGAAGCCGACCTCGGGGTCGTTCTCGCCGATGCCGACCACGCGTCCGCCCGTCGCCGCTACCTCGGCGTCGAACTGGAGGTAGTCGTCGAGGCGGTGGTCGAGGACGACGTCGACGCCGCCCGTCTCCGCACGGACCTCCTCCTGCAGGTCGTCGCTCGCGTAGTCGAAGACGGCGTCGGCCCCGAGTTCCGTGAGGTGGTCGTGGTACTGTGGGGCCGCAGTGGTGACGACGTGGGCCCCGGCCGCCGCGGCGAGTTGGACGGCCGCGTGACCGACGCCGCCCGACCCGCCGTGGACGAGGACGGACTCGGCCGGCTGGAGGCCCGCGTGGTCGACGAGCGCCCGCCACGCGGTGACGGCGGCGACGCCTGCGCCACCGGCGGCGACGGGGTCGACGCCGTCGGGGAGGTGTGCGAGACGGTCCTCGGGGACGGCGGCGTACTCCGCGTACGCGCCGAAATGGTTCATACTCAGACCGGTCCCGACCACCTGGTCGCCGACCTCGTAGTCGTCGACGTACTGTGAAACCTCGACCACCTCGCCAGCGACGTCGACGCCGGGAATCATCGGGAGCTGGAACGGCTCGTACGAACCCTCCCGGAAGTAGGTGTCGACGGGGTTGACGCCCGCGCCGGCCACCTCGACGACGACGTCGTGACCGGTCGCCTCCGGCCTGTCGACGTCGTCTACCTGGAGCACCGATTCGTCACCGTACTCGTGGAAACGGATAGCCCGCATGGGTCGGTGTGACGTGGCGAGCGGCGATAAAACCGCGAGAAGCGGAAAGCGATTGGGACGGGACGTGTCGGCGGGGGCGGAGTCGAGCCGTCGACGGCGTATCGGCGGGGGCGGAGTCGAGCCATCGACGGCGTGTCGGCGGCCGGGACGACACGCGGGTCTGTCGTTCGCTCGCGCTCACTCCTCTTCGAGCGGTTCGTCGTCGAGGGGGTGTGTGTTGGGGTTCTCCACGCGCCGGGAGATGTCGAGGAAGTAGTGTTTGAGGACGTCGCGGCCGATGAGCAGTGGGTGTGACATGTGGCTCCGGTCGACGATGTTGGCGGCGACGGTGTGCTGGGTGCCGCCGATACCCACGACGAGGTCGACGACGGGCCGCGACTGACTCTTCCGCGCGCTCCCGCTCCGGACGGTGGAGACGGTGTGGATGGGGCCGGCGCCGATTTCGGCGGCGAGCGTGAGGTCAATGCTCGTCCGCGCCGCGCCGGAGTCGGCCTTGCCGACGACCGTCTCGCTCCCGGCGGTTCCGGAGACGACGACGCGCTCGGTGAGTCCGATGATGGGCGGTTCCTCGAACGTCGTCGGGTCCGGGCGGGGCATACAGGTCGGCGGGGAGTCGTCGAGCGTGGCGGCGAGGTCCGCGACACGGTCGGCGTCGACTTCGACGCCGAGTCGTCGGAGCGCGAGCGCGGCGATGTGCGGGGCCGGACTGACGCCGGTGGCCCGGTAGAGGCCGCGGAACCCCGCCGTCGGGTTCACCTCGAGGACGACCCACTTCTGTCCGCTCTCGATGAGGTCGACGCCGGCGTAGTCGAGGCCGACCACCGAGGCGGCCTCGCGGGCGACGGCCAGCGCCTCCGGCGGGAGCGACTCCGTCGCGTCCTCGACGGCGCCGCCCAGGTGGACGTTCGTCCGCCAGTCCTCGCCGGCGGCGTAGCGGTACATCGCCGCGACGACCCGGTCGCCGACGACGTACACCCGCGCGTCGCGCGGGCGCTCACGGTCGCCGACGAGTTCCTGGAGGAACGCGCGGCGCTTGCCCACCTTCGCGGTGAGGACGTCGTCGGTCTCGACCTTCCACGCGCCCCCCCCGTGCGTTCCGATGGCGGTCTTGTAGACGGCCTCGGGTCCGAACTCGTGACGGTGGGCGTTGAGCGTCGTCCCGCTGAGCGCGAGCAGGGTCTTCGGCACCGGGATTCCCTCGCGCGCCAGGAGCGACGCCGTCGCCATCTTGTGTGCGGCGGTGGCAGTCGCCTCCGGCGGGTTGAGCATCGGCCGGTGGGCGGCGACGGTCCGCGCGATGCCGAGTTCCTCCGTCGGCTGGTCCGTGTTCGAGAGGAGGAGTCGGTTGACGACGACGTCGACGGCCGGTTCGAGTTCGAGCGTGTCGCCGTCGACGCGGACCACGGTGTTCTCCTCGCGGAGCCACTCGGTCTCGTACCCCAGCGCCTCGACGGCGTTGAGGATGGCCTTCGACTCCTTGCTGTCGTGGAGCGCGAGCACGCCGACGCAGGGCGGGGATGTCATGCTAGCATCATGAACGGGCGACGAGGAAAACGTGCCGACGGGAGGGGGCGGCCGGGGAGGGTGAAAACGCCTTTGTCCTCGGGCGGAAAGGAGTGGGACATGGGTCTGCTCCGCTGGGGAATGCTGTGTTTCGGCGTCGGGGTGTTCGTCGCGAGCGTCGCGGGCGTCGCGACGGGGGTGACGCTCGGCTGTACCGAAGCCTTCTGTGAGAACCCACAGCCGACGCTCGCCGTCACGGGCGTCTCCCTGTCGGGAGTCGCGGTGTTCGACGGCTGCAACACCTGCCAGGTGAACCCGGCAGTCGTCGGTGGACTCGCGCTCATCGTGGTCGGTGTGGCCGTCGGTGGCGTCGGCGTCGTCGACGACCTCCGGGCCGTCGAGTGACCGGGTGACCACAGCCAGCGGCCGGAGATGTCTCAGTCGATGTTGAGGTCCCCGTCGTCCGTCGCGTCCTCGTCCCACTCCAGCTCGAACTCCATCTCGATCTCGGCGGAGCCACCCGACTTCGACGTCTCGCGCTCGACTTCGACCTCGAACTCGACGCGGCCCGGCGGGGCGAGCGTCACCGACTCCGTCCCGGACTCGAGCGTGAACTCGTCGCCGGATTCGAGTCGGTCCGCGACGGTCCGGAGGTACTGTGCGACGTCTGCCGTGGTCATGTCCCGCTCGAACTCGAACAGTGTCTCTTCGGGCATCCGTCCAGATACGACGGTGAGGGTATTGAGTCTGTGTGTCGGTGCAACGCGGGGTCGTGGACGGACGGCCGGTTCCACGCGGCCACGCCGCGGCGGACGCGGTCACGGCGCGAGGAGACCGACCGTCGACGGCACGCCCTCGTCGGCGTGTTCCGAGACGGAGCCGAGAGGACAATTCGGCTTCGAGTAAATCCTCCCCCGAGAGTCACACTCGCTCGAATCGGCGGGATTTAAGCGTCGGCCTCTCCCGGTCACACACGATGCGACTTCACGAGTACCAAGCGAAGGGTGTCTTCGCCGACGCCGGGATTCCCGTTCCGGACTCTCGACTCGCGTCGAGTGTCGACGAGGTGGTAGCGGCGGTCGAAGACATCGGCTTCCCTGCCGCCATCAAGGCGCAGGTGCACGTCGGCGGCCGCGGGAAGGCCGGCGGCATCAAGATTGCGACCAGCGAGGCGGAGGCACGGGAGTATGCCGACGACATCCTCGGGATGGACCTCAAGGGGTACACCGTCGACCGTGTCCTCGTCGAGGCCGGGGTCGACTTCGAGGACGAACTGTACGTCGGCGTGACGATGGACCGGGGTGAGGGACGGCCCGTCGCGATGGTCTCCGAGAAGGGCGGCGTGAACATCGAAGAGGTCGCCGCGGAGGAACCCGAGGCTATCGCGCGCGAGCACGTCGACCCCGCGTTCGGGATGCACCCGTATCAGGCCCGCAAGGCGGTGTACGACGCCGGTATCGACCGGGACATCGCACGCGACGTCTCCAGCGTCCTGACGACGCTGTACGACCTCTGGGAGGATACGGACGCCGCCGACGCCGAAATCAACCCGCTGATGGTCACCGCCGACCGCGAGGTAATCGCCGCCGACGCCGTCCTCAACGTCGACGACGACGCGCTCTTCCGTCACCCGGACCTCGCAGAGATGGAAGACGAGGCCGCGGAAGACGACCTCGAGGCGAAGGCGAACAAGTACGGCTTCGACTACGTCCGCCTGTCGGGCAACGTCGGCATCATCGGCAACGGCGCTGGACTGGTGATGACGACGCTCGACCTCGTCGACTACTACGGCGGTGCGCCCGCGAACTTCCTCGACATCGGTGGCGGGGCGAAGGCCGAACGCGTCACGAACGCGCTCGACATGGTGTTCTCCGACCCGAACGTCGACAGCGTGGTGTTCAACATCTTCGGCGGCATCACGCGCGGTGACGAGGTGGCGAAGGGCATCAACGAGGCGCTCGAAGCGTTCGACGAGATTCCCAAGCCCGTCGTCGTCCGCCTCGCGGGGACGAACGCGACGGAGGGGATGGAGATTCTGAACACCGACCTCGTACAGGTCGAAGAGACGCTGGAGGACGCGGTCCAGCGTGCGGTCGAGAACGCCGAGGAGGTCAGCCAATGAGTATTCTGGTCGACGACGACACGCGCGTCGTGGTACAGGGCATCACCGGTGGGGAGGGGTCGTTCCACACCGAGCAGATGATGGAGTACGGGACGAACGTCGTCGCGGGCGCGGTGCCCGGTAAGGGCGGCCAGGAAGTGAAGGGCGTCCCCGTCTACGACACGGTCCACGACGCCGTCGCCGAGGAGGACGCCGACGCCTCCGTCGTGTTCGTCCCGCCGGCGTTCGCCGCGGACGCGATGTTCGAGGCGCTCGACACCGCGGTGGACCTGGTTGTCGCCATCACCGAGGGCGTCCCGACCCAGGACATGGCGAAGGTGTACCGGCGACTGGGCGAGACGGACACCCACCTCATCGGGCCGAACTGTCCCGGCATCATCACGCCCGGCGAGGCCAAACTGGGCATCCTGCCCGGCAACATCTTCTCCGACGGCAACGTCGGACTCGTCTCGCGGTCGGGGACGCTGACCTACCAGGTCGTCGACAACCTCACCCAGCGCGGCATCGGACAGACGACGGCCATCGGCATCGGCGGCGACCCCATCATCGGAACGTCGTTCGTCGACGCGCTCGAACTGTTCGAGGCCGACACCGAGACCGAGGCCGTCGTGATGTGCGGTGAGATCGGCGGCGAGGACGAGGAGCAGGCGGCGAAGTTCATCGCCCAGCACATGGACACGCCGGTCGCCGGTTTCATCGCGGGCCGCACCGCCCCGCCGGGCAAGCGGATGGGCCACGCCGGCGCCATCGTCAGCGGGTCCGGGACCGGCACGGCCGAGTCGAAAATCGAGGCGCTCAACGACGCGGGCGCACCGGTCGGCGACACGCCCGAGGAAGTGGCCGACCACATCGAGCACTTCCTCTCCTGAGACGCCCGCGACGACGCGGAGGTATCTCGGGTCGCGACCGGGTCCCGTCACCACTGGCCGGGCCACCACCACGACCGCTCGCCGGGAGACCGGGCAGTCGCTGGCGCGTGAGCCTCGTGAGGGTGAGAACGGAGAGTGAGAACGGGGAGTCACCCGCCGCTCGTGGGACGTCGGCCGCGAGGGTCGACCCCGTCGCGAAGCGAGCGGGAGGCGACACGCGGCCTCGGCCGAGACCGGGCCGCCGGTCGTGCGCTAGCCGTCGAGTTTCGTGAGGCAGTTGCCGCAGTAGCCGGCGAAGCCAGGGTTCGGGAGCCCACAGGACGAACACGCGACGAGGTCCGACTGCGACGTCCCGGAGACGGCGCCGCCCGTCAGGACGGCGGCGGGGCCGGGCGCGCCGGAGGGCTGTTCGTCGACCCGCTCCATGACGCGGTTCACCAGGTCGTCGTCGCGCATGCGGTCGAGCACGCGGACGAACCCGATGAACAGCAGGGAGGGGGCGACGATGCAGAACACCGCCACGAGCAGTCTGAAGGCAATACCCAGGTCCATACCCGGTGAAAGGAACCCACCCGTATGGTCTTGTCGGGGCTTCTCACCGCTGATAGCGGGGGGTAGAGGGTTAAATACCGTCGTTCACGATTTCCTGGCAATGCAGGTCCGAGACGTGATGACGACCGGGTGCGTGACGGTCCCCCACTCGGCGACGCTAGCCGACTGTGTCACCCGGATGCTCATGGCAGGTACGGGCAGTGTCGTCATCGACGACGATGGGCCGCTCGGCATCGTGACTGAAAGTGACGTCCTCCGCGCGGCACACGACATCGACGAACCGCTCGACGACATCCCCGCCCACGTGGCGATGTCGCACCCGGTCGAACGCATCGAACCGACGGCGACCGTCAGGAAGGCGGCGGAGCGGATGCACGACCTAGGCATCAAGAAACTCCTCGTCGCCCGCGGACTCGAGCCGGTGGGGATGGTGACCCTGACCGACCTCGTGTGGCACTTCTCTGACTTCCAGCGCGAAGCCGGTCGACTGGCCCTCGAGGGTCGCGCGTGGGAGCGCGGGGAGTGAGCAGCGCGCACGGGCGGCCGCCCACTCCGGCTCCCGAGAGCCTCTACTGGTCGTCCGCGATGGCCGACCCGGTCTCGGAGCCGGAGGAGACCGGCCCCACGGGCTGACCTGGCTTCCCGCCGCCGGGCCGCTGTGGACGGGGACTCCGACGCGACACCGCCTCGACGGAGCGCAGCGACCAGTGTCGACCGAGACACGTGTGTCGGCGGTGCCGCCCGGTGTGACAACGAGACGTCGGGTCACCCGGAGCGACCGAACGCCCCCGTGACCGCTCGGAGGTTCCCGCGGAGTCCCCACGAGAACTGTCGATCGAGGCCGACGAGCAAGACGAGATAGGAGGCTCCCCCGACCGCGACGAGGACGACGAGTTCGACGAGCGGCGGGACGGCAGTGACAGTCTCGCGAACGAACAGGGTCGTGACCGCCATGCCGACGCTCGCGACGAGCGGGACGGCCAGCTCCGTCACCACCTGTCGCGGGCCGACGCCGATGAGCCGGCGCATCAAGAACAGGTCGACGGGGAGTGCTACGAACACGTAGACGCCGGCCACCGCTCCTGCGGTCCCGGTGATACCGAACGCGGCCGTCGCGGGCAGGACGGCGAGCGCGAGTGCGCCGAGCCGGAGCATCCCGACACGGGTGATGTAGTCGGGGCGGCCGAGCGCCTTCCAGATCTGGTGGAACGCCGCCGTCAGCGAGACGAGGAGGCCGTAGACGGCGAGCAGCTGCATCGCGCCCGTCGCGGGGAGCCACTGCGAACCGAGGACGCCCTCGATGAACGTGGGCGCGACCACGACGATGCCGACCGCCATGGGGAACGAGACGAGGCTGACCAGCCGCATCGTGCGGACGAACGTTCGGCGGAGTGCCACGTCGTCGCCCTGCAGTTTCGCGTACGTCGAGAAGATGACGTTCGAGACGGTCTTCGTCACCTCCGTCGCGGGCGCGCTCGCGGTCCGAAAGGCGACCTGGTAGAGGCCGAGCGCCGTCGCACCGAGATACCAGCCGACGAAGACGTCGTCTCCCTTCCCGAGGAGGAACGCGAGGCCGTTGTTCGCGGTGATCCACTTGCCGTAGCCGAGCATCTCGGACGCGAGCGCGCGGTCGAATCTCGGGGACGGGCGGTACGGGTGCAGCAGGTACGACACGAACGCACGGGTCGCCTCCCCCGCGAGGTAGCCGAAGACGAGTGCCCAGACGCTCCGGAAGGCGAGTGCGAACGCGAGTGCGACACCGAAGTCGACGAACGACCCGGAGAAGCGGTAGACGAACTGCCGGTGGAACTGCAGGTCCTTCACGAAGTACATCGCGCCGGGATTCCGGAGGCCGCTGATGACGGGGATGAGCGCGACACCGCGGACGACGTCGGTCGCGCGTGGTTCGCCGAACGCGCCAGCGACGACTGGCGCGACGAGGAAGATGAACGCGCCGAGGGCGACCCCGCGGGCGACACTGAGCGTCCAGGCGGTGTCGAGATAGCGGTCGACGTTCGCCTCCGCGTTGTAGACGAGCGCCTCGTCGAGGCCGAGGCGGGTGAGGCGGTTGACACCACCGAAGGTGAGCAGCGCGATGCCGATGAGGCCGAAGTCGGCGGGCGTGAGGAGGCGCGCGAGGACCACGAGGACGACGAGTTCGAGCCCCCGAGTAGCGAGGTTCAGCCCGAGTTCCCACGCGCCGGAGCGGATGCTCCGGGTGGCGAGATCGCCCGTCGGGACCAGTACCGAATGGAGAGCGGCGAGGAAGCGGCGCATACAGAGATCACTGGAGTGGTACGTCTGTCTGCGTATTGTTATGAGGATCGTACCGATCGAACCAGCCGTCCCGGCGGCCGTGGCGTCTCGCGTGCTCCGACTCCGGTGTGTCTTGGTTCTACACGGCCTAACGGAGACGGATCACACGGCCCCAGGCTCGTCGGGACAGGAACCGTCCGGCAGGTGGGCCCCGTCACGGTCAGTCGCTGCTCTCCCGGTACACTCCTCTCCGGCGGCGTCCCCAGCGGGCGACTCACGAGGTCGACTCGTCACGGCTATCGGAGCGTGCTCCGGACGTTGCTCGTCGTGTTGCCCGTTCAGTCGCTCACCCGTTCGGTTCACCGATACATCGACGGGATACCTGAACTCAGGCCTGTTTCACCTTCGCCGCGAACTTCTCTCGCACCTTCTCAACTTTCGGTCTGGCGTGGAAGTTACAGTACGCGTCGTTCGGGTTCTTCTCGAAGTAGTCCTGGTGGTACGCCTCGGCCTCGTAGAACGTCTCCAGCGGTTCGAGTTCGGTCACCACGCTGTCGTCGTACTCCTCGTCCAGTGCCTCGATGTACGCCTCGGCGAGACGGCGCTGCTCGTCGTCGTGGTAGAGGACGATGGAGCGGTACTGCGAGCCGACGTCGGGGCCCTGCCGGTTCAACTGGGTGGGGTCGTGCACCGCGAAGAACACCTCGAGCAGTTCCTCGTACGAGATGACGTCGGGGTCGTACGCGACCTGGACCACCTCCGCGTGGCCGGTCTTCCCGGAGCAGACGGCCTCGTACGTCGGGTTCTCGGTGTCGCCGCCGGCGTACCCCGAGGTCACCTCTCTGACGCCGCCGAGTTCTTTCAGCGCCGCCTCGACACACCAGAAACAGCCACCACCGAACGTGGCGTAGTCGGTTTCGGCCATGGTCTCCGGTAGGGACTCTGTGGGTAAAGCCTCCGCGGCACCGACACTGGCCCGTCGTGTCCCGGAGGCGTCCGTCGCGGGCGACGAGAGACCTATGTACGCTGTAGCGCCTACACCCCCGCAGATGACCGCGGCACGCGACTCACCGACCCCCTCCACCGGCCACGACCCCGACCCTGACCGCATCCTCGTCGACGTCGACGGCACCCTCGCGTGGCAACTGCCCCGCGCCTGCCAGTACCTCGACGAGACGTACGGCGTCTCGCTCCGCCCCGAGGAGGTGACGGCGTGGGATTACCGGATTCCGGGCCACGACGCACACGACCACATCGGCGACCTCATCTTCGAGGCGTTCCGCCGCGACCCCGGGTGGTACTTCGGCGGGATGGACCCGATGCCTGGCGCGGCCGACGCGCTCGCCCGCCTCGGCGAGGAGTACCACGTCGCCATCGCCACGCACCGTCCGCCCGAGACGCACGACCACACGCGGACGTGGCTCCGTGACCACGACATCCCGTACGACGAGTTCGTCGAACAGGTGCCCGAGAACAAGGCCGAACTGGCGGGACGGGCGCTCGTCGACGACTACCACGGTAACGTCGCCGACGCTCTCGACGCGGGGATGGACGGCCTGCTGTTCAGCCAGCCCTACAGCGACGCCGCCGCCTGTGACGGCGCGACGGTCGTCGAGTCCTGGACGGACGTCGTCGACGCCCTCGAAGAGTAACCTCAGCCCGACCCGTCCGTCGACAGTTCGACGCGGTCGTGGATGGTCCCCTCCCGCGTGCGGAGGTGTCTCGGCTCGCGGTCGTTCTTCACGGCGAGCACTTCCGAGACGATGGAGAGCGAAATCTGGTACGGCGACCCACCGCCCAGGTCGAGGCCGACCGGCGTGTACAGGCGGTCGAGTTGCGCGTCGGACAAGGTCGTCCCCTCCGCCTCGAAGTCGTCGAGCATCTCCTCGAACCGTTCGTGCGGGCCCATCAGACCGACGTACGGGACGTCCGTCTCCAACAGTGCCTCGACAGCGAGGCGGTCGTCGACGTAGTTGTGCGTCGCGACGACGACGTAGGTGTTCGCGTCGAAGTCGAACTCCTCCGTCATCCGCGCGGGCGAAGTCGAGACCACCTCGCTGGCGGCGGGGAACCGGTCGGCCGTGGCGGCGGCGCCACGGAAGCCAACGACGGAGACCCGGAAGTCGACCTGCGAGCCGAGTTCGGCGATGGGGCCGACGTCGTGACCGGTCCCGACCACGACGAGCCTCGCGGGGGCGGCGAGGCCATCGACGAACACGGTCACCGACTCGCCGTCGAGGTCGACGGTCACGGAGTCGGCCTTCCCTCGCGTGGTCAGTTCCGCGGCGACTCCGCGCACCCGTTCGGCCAGGTCCGCGTCGAACCGCTCGCCGAGGTCGAACGCTTCCGACGCCGGGTCGTAGTAGGCTCGCGCGCCCGCGTTCGCCCCGTCGGTGACGGTCAGGACACCGACGTCGGCTCCCGCCGCGAACGCGTCGACGGCAGGGCGGTACGTCTCGTCGAGCGGTTCCAGCAGGATGTCGATTCGGCCGTTACAGCCCACCCCGAGCCCCCAGACGTCGTCGTCCGCCTCGGGCATGAGGTCGTAGTGTTCGACGCGCGGGGAACCGGCGTCGAGCACGTCGCTCGCGAGCGCCTGTACCTCCTCTTCGAGACAGCCGGCGGTGATGTGTCCGACGCCCTCGCCGTCCTCGGGGATGACCATCTTCGCGCCGGGGCGGCGGTACGCGCTGCCCTCGACGCGGATGACCGTCGCGAGGACGGCGCGGCGGTCGCTCTCCAGCAGGCGGCGTGCCTGTGCCAGTACCTCCGTCTCGGGGACGCTCCAGTTGGCGTCCCCGTCCGTCTCGTCCGTGTGGTGTGTGTCGGTCATGTGTCAGTGTTGGTTCGCTCGGGTGGTAACTGTAGCCCCGGCAGCGCCGTGTCGGCCGCGCAGTACACCTTCTGCAAGCCCGCGTCGTGGAGGTCGGTCCCGCAGTCGCCCGCGGCGACGTGCTCGCGGACGCTCGCGACGTCGCGGACTCGCGCGCCGGCGACGACGCCGACGCCACGGTCGAACAGCGGGTCGGGGAGCAGCGAGGCAGTCGCCCCGACGACGACCACCAGCGGAACCGCCGCTCGCTCGGCCGCCGCGAGGTACGCGTCGATGCCGCCGTAGACGAGCGTCGACCCGGTGACGAAGCAGACGTCCACGCCGTCGAACGCCGCGTCGGCCGCCCCGGGCGCGAAGAGCGTCGTCGGGACGTCGGTCGGGAGCGACTCGGGGTCGATGCCGCCGACGTCCCGCTCGACGACCCGGACGGAGACGCCGCCGAACTTCTTGAACGAGGGGCGGAACAGGCCGACGGTCGCGACTGTCTCCACCGAGGCGTCGAGCGCCGCCATCGGGTCGCCGGCCAGCCAGTCGACGTTCGGGGCCGACAGCGCGTTCAGCGTCGCGAGACCGACCGCCCGGGCCACGCTCCCGGGGGGCGCGTCGGTGGCCTGCTGCGCGAGTCGTTCGACGGTTGTGTCCGTCCTCTCGACCGACCCCCGGGGGCGGTGAGCGACGCCTGCCAGCGTTCCCTCGTCGGGGTGGCGACACGACACGAGGAGCGCCCGGTCGCCGACGGTGACGTGCGGCTCGGTCGCCGCCGCGGCCCGCGTCGACAGCGCGTCGCGCACCTCCCGCACGACTGCCTCGGCGTCGGCGGGCGCAGACATCTCAGGTCGCCTCCGGCGTCCGCTCGCGGAAGTCGTGTTCGTAGCCGATGGGACCGTGCGGCCCGTGTCGCCGAACCTGACGCGCTACCTCCGCGAGGTCTTCCGACCCCGAGAGCGCGAAGAGCCCGTCGACGTACGGGAGCGACGCCGCCATCCCCCGGCAGGTCGGTTCGTACTTCGCCGACGCGGCGAGCGGGTTCAGCCAGAGGACGGCCCGCGACCGGCCCGCGAGCCACGTCATCCCCCGTTCGAGGTCGGCGACGTCGCCGACGTCGAGGCCGTCGCTCACGACGAGCGTGACCGTCCGGCGGTCGACGGCGTCGGGCCACCGCTTCCGGAGTTCCGCGAGCGCGTGCCCGATTCGCGTGCCACCGCCCCACGCCACCTCGGCGCGTTCGAGCGCGGCGGCGGGGTTCCCACGCGACGCCGTGAAGACGTCGGTCACCTCGCGGACGTCGGTGTCGAAGAAGAAGACGCGGACGCCGCGCCCGTCCGAGACCAGCGCGTCGAGGAACCCGAGAAGGAAGCCGCGGTCGATGGTGTCGAGAACCGACCGGCTCACGTCGACGAGGACGCAGGTGCGGAACGCGGTCGGTTTCCGCTCCCGCGTCGGCAGCGACACGACCGCCCCGCCGGTGCTGACGCTCGACCGGAGGGCGCGCCGCGCGTCGACCCGTCGACCGCCACCCGCGGTCCACCGCCGCCCCGAGAGCGTCGAGAGCGCCCGCTCGAACTGCCGAACCGCGGCCGCGTCGAGCGGCCGACGCCGTCCCTCCTCGTCGACTTCACTCCCCGCGCCGCCGGCGCTGTACGTCGAGGCACGACTCCGCTCGGTCTCCGTCTCGTCGGTGTCGCCGCCGTCCGCGTCGTGGTCGACGAGTCGCCGCTCCCGGACCGCGTCGTCGGCCGGGTCGTCGCCGCCTCCACCGCTCCCGGCCGGGTCGCCACCGCCCGCAGCGACGGCTTCGTCGGCACCGTCGTTCGCGCCGTAGAACGCCCCGCTCCCCGAGCGGTCGCCGACGTCGTCGCTGGTGGCGGTCGCTTCCAGCCCCGTCCGGAGGCGGTACCAGAACTCGGGGAAGTGGTCGTCGAACGTCTCGGTGTCGCGGGCGTCGGTGACGAGCGTGGCGTGCGTCGCCGCGTAGACGCCCGCTCGGTCCCGGAGGCCGACCGTACAGAGCGCCTCAGTCGCGGAGAGTGCGGCGTTCGCCGGGACCGACAGCCCGTTCCGACGGAGCGTCCGGACGAACGACACCACCTCTCCGAGGACGTGGTCGCGGGCGGCGACGAAGTCGGGCGTCTCGTCGAACGAGTCCATGGCTCTCGGGTCTCAGTGGTCGGCCGCGCCGTCGCTCGTCGTCGGTTCGACCGTGCCGTCGGCGCGCCCCTCGTCTCGCTCGGCCCCTTCGGTCGCCTCGCGCGCCTCACGCGCCGCTCGCTCGAGACGTTCCAGGAGGGTCGCGTCCACCCGCTGGACGTCCTCGACCTCCTTCAGGAGCGTGCCGATGGTCCGTTCGATCTCTTCGGCGTCGATGTCGGAGCCGTCGTCGGGCGGGCGCAACTCCGCCACCGCCCGCGCCCAGTCGAGCGTCTCGGCGACACCCGGGCGCTTCAGGAAGGCGTTCTCGCGGAGTTCCGCGACGATGGCGCACACCTCGGCGGCGACCGTCGCGTCCAACTGCGGCACCTTCCGGCGGACGATTTCCCGCTCGGTCTCGTAAGAGGGGGCTTCGACGTGCAGGTAGAGACACCGGCGCTTGAGTGCGTCCGACAGCCCCCGCGTGCGGTTGGAGGTGATGATGACGATGGGGGGCGTCTCCGCGGCCACCGTGCCGAACTCGGGGATGGTGACCTGGAAGTCAGAGAGCACCTCCAGGAGGAACGCCTCGAACTCCTCGTCTGCCCGGTCGACTTCGTCGATAAGCAGGACGGGAGGCGTGTCGCCCTCGTGAGTCAGCGCGCGCAGGAGCGGTCGCTCGAAGAGGTACTCCTCGGAGAAGACGCCGTCCTCGACGGTGTCGCCCGACTGCACCGCGAGCAACTGTTTGGTGTAGTTCCACTCGTAGAGGGTGTTCTCCGCGGCGAGGCCCTCGTAGCACTGTAACCGGATGAGCTCCGTCGCGAAGCTCTCGGCCAGCACCTTGCCGAGTTCGGTCTTGCCGCTCCCGGGTTCCCCCTCGATGAGGAGCGGCTTGCCCAGCCGGAGCGCGAGGTACACCGTCGTCACGAGCGTGTCGTCCGCGACGTAGTCGGCCGCCTCGAACCGCTCGCGGAGTTCGTCCTCGGTGACCGACGAGACGGGGCCCGTCACGACTCGACACGCTCCAGGAACCGCGCAGGGTCGTCGACGAACGCCTCCCGACAGCCGACGCCACAGAAGTGGTAGGTCTCTCCGTCGTGGGTGGCAGTCGCCGCCGCTTCGCCGACGACGACGTCCATCCCACAGACCGGGTCGGTGACGACCGCTCTCTCGGTGGCCACGGTGCCGTTCGGCTCACCCGCTCCGTCGCTGTCCGTGGCGGTTTCGTCCGCGGACGCGTCCGTGGTCGCCGTCCCCGTCTCCGACCACTCGCCGGTCGTGGCCGCGTCGAGCGTCCCCGCGTCCGTCACCTCACCGGCGCGTCGGACGGCAACGAGTTCCGCGAGCACGCTCACGCCGACCTCCTCGGGCGTCTTCGCCCCGATGTCGAGACCGGCGGGCGAGGTGACGGCGGCGCGAACCTCGTCGGCGGCGCGGCCGGTCCGGTCGGCGACCCGTTCGCAGAGTTCGTCCGCGCGCCGACGACTGGCGACGAGGCCGACGTACGGAACCCCCGACGCGAGGGCCGCCGCGACGGTGACGTCGTCGGTCGCACCCATCGACGCGGCGACGACCCACGTCGCACCGCGGACGATCTCGGCGAGGGCGTCCACGTCGTCGGTCGCAGTCGCCACCTCGTCGGCGCCCGCGACTTCGGTACCCGAGGGGACGACGGCGGTCACCGCGAACGAGAGTTCGCTCGCCAGCCGGACGAGCGCCCGCCCGATGGGCGAGTCGCCGACGACGACGAGCCGCGCCGGGGTCGTCACCGGTTCCACGAACAGTTCGAGCGTCCCCTGGCTGTGACACCGCATCGGGAACGCCTCCAGACCGGGACGGTCGACGGTGTCGGGGTCGGGCGCGAT
This sequence comes from Salinigranum sp., assembly GCF_041641895.1. Lineage (NCBI taxonomy): Archaea > Methanobacteriati > Methanobacteriota > Halobacteria > Halobacteriales > Haloferacaceae > Salinigranum > Salinigranum sp. The sequence continues at coordinate 76,070 of NZ_JBEPXO010000001.1, forward strand.
GCCGACGAGTCTCGGCTCGCCGGTCTCCAGGGCCGCCTTCGCCTCGCGGATGGCGACCGACTGGGCGCAGGCGACGCCGCCGATCCAGCCCAGTAGCTCGCCGTCGGGCGTGACGACGGCTCGGTCGCCGACGTGCGCCGACACGGGCGCCTCGCGGCGGACGACGGTCACCCGCGCGAACGGACGACCCGCTTCGGTGTACTCTCGGGCGACTCGGTCGACAGTCTCCGGTGAGGCGGCGGCGTCTCTCGAGCGGCCGCTGGTGTCCGTCTGGGTCTGGGCGTCGGTGTCGTCTGTCATCTGGTCTGTGGTGTGCGTTGGGTCGGTGGCTCGGTGAATCGGTGGCTCGGTGACTCGGTGACTCTGTCGACGACGGTGAACGGCCGGCGTCGGACGGCCCGACCCTGCCGACCCGCCGTCGGTCGGGTCGGGGCCTCAGTCGTCTGCGGACGTCTCGCCCGCGTCGAAGTCGAAGCGCTCGGCCGGGTCGAGCGTCAGTCCAGCCTCGTTCATGACCGACCAGACGCGGTCGGGAGTCATGGGCATGTCGACGTGGCGCACCCCGGCGTGTGCCATCGCGTCGACGACGGCGTTGACGATGGCCGGCGGCGACCCCACCGTCGGGGACTCGCCGACGCCCTTCGCACCGATGGGGTGGTGCGGTGACGGCGTCACCGTGTAGTCGGTGTCCATGTGCGGAATCTCCATCGCCGTCGGGAGCAGGTAGTTCATGAAGTCACCCGCGGTGACGTTGCCGTTGTCGTCGAACGTCACCTCTTCGAGCATCGCGGTGGCGATGCCCTGCGCGAGGCCGCCGTGGACCTGGCCCTCGATGACCATCGGATTGATCCTGTTACCGCAATCGTCGAGCGCGTAGAACTTCCGGATGTCCACCTCGCCGGTCTCGCGGTCGACCTCGACGACGCAGACGTACGCGCCGAACGGGAACGTCATGTTCGGCGGGTCGTAGTAGTCGACCGCCTCCAGTCCGGGCTCTTCGTTCGGCGGCGAGTTGGTGTAGGAGGCGAAGGCGACCTCCTTCATCGTCACGGTGCGGTCGGGTGCACCCTTGACCTGGAACGCCCCCGTCGAGCGGTCCCAGACGACGTCCTCCTCCGCCACCTCGAGTTCGTTCGCGGCGATGCTCTTGGCCTTCTCGCGGACCTTCCGGGCGGCCACCGCGGTGGCGGCCCCCCCGACGGGCGTCGACCGGGACGCGTACGTCCCCAGCCCGTAGGGGTCGGTGTCGGTGTCGCCGTGTTCGACGGTGATGTCTTCGACGTCGAGGCCGAGTTCCTCCGCGACGATTTGAGCGAACGTCGTCTCGTGGCCCTGCCCCTGCGTCTGGACGCCGATGCGCACCGTCGCGTTGCCGGTCGGGTGGACGCGAATCTCCGCGGAGTCGAACATCTCGACGCCCGCGATGTCGCACTGCTTGCCGGGGCCGGCACCGACGATTTCGGTGAACGTCGAGAAGCCGATGCCCAGGAGTTTGTCGTCGTCCGCCTCGCGGCGGCGTCGCTGCTCCTCGCGGAGTCCCTCGTAGTCGACGGCGTCCAGCGCCTTGTCGAGTGCACGCTCGTAGTCGCCGGAGTCGTACGTCCACCCCGTCGCCGACTCGTACGGGAACGCCTCCTTCGGGATGAAGTTCTTCCGCCGAATCTCGGCGGGGTCCATGTCGAGTTCCTGTGAGAGCACCTTCACCATCCGCTCGACGAGGTACACTGCCTCTGTAACCCTGAACGAGCACCGGTAGGCGATGCCGCCGGGGGCGGTGTTGGTGTACGCCGCGTCGAGTGTACAGTACGCGGCCGGGACGTCGTACGACCCGGTGAATATCTTGAAGAAGCCCGCCGGGAACTTCGACGGCTGGGCCGCGGCGTTGTACGCGCCGTGGTCGGCGAGGACGTCCACGTCGATGCCCTGGATGATGCCGTCCTTCGTGGCGGCGACACGCCCGGTCATCTCGTAGTCGCGCGCGAAGTGCGTCGTCTGGATGTTCTCCGACCGCTCCTCGACCCACTTCACGGGCTGCCCGATGACGTACGACGCCGCGGCGGCGATGACGTACCCCGGGTAGATTGGCACCTTGTTGCCGAATCCGCCGCCGACGTCGGGGCTGACGATGCGCACCTTGTGCTCGGGGATACCCGACACCATCGAGAACAGCGTCCGGTGGGCGTGGGGCGCCTGCGAGGTGAGGTGGACCGTCATCTTCTCGTTGGCGGTGTCCCAGTCGGCCACGCAGCCACAGGTCTCGATGGGCGCGGGGTGGATGCGCTGGTAGTACATGTCCTGCTCGACGGTGACGTCGGCCTCCTCGAACGCCTTCTCGGTGGCCTCCTTGTCGCCCGTCTCCCAGGTGAAGATGTGGTTCGAGTCGTTGTCCTCGATGTCGTCCCTGACGAGAGGGGCGTCGGGTTCGAGCGCCTTCCGCGCGTCCACGACGGCGTCGAGCGTCTCGTACTCGACTTCGACCTTGTCCGCGCCGTCCCTCGCGATGTAGCGGTCGGTGGCGATGACCGCCGCCACCTCCTGTGACTGGAACTTCACCTTGTCCTGCACGAGGACGTCCTGAGTGTCGTCCATCAGCGTCGGCATCGTCGCCAGGTCGTACTCGGCGAGGTCCTCCGCCGTGAGGACGGCGACGACGCCGTCGACGGCCAGCGCCCGGTCTTTGTTGATGGACTTCACGTACGCGTGGGCGTGGGGGCTCCGGACGACCTGGCAGTGGAGCATCCCGTCCTTCTTGATGTCGTCGACGTAGTTGCCGCGTCCCGTGATGAACCGGCGGTCTTCCTTGCGTTTGACCTCCTCGCCCATCCCACCGCGGCCGTGGCCGTGGTGGGTCTCGGGGTCGGGACCGCCGTCCTCGTCGTGTCGGTACTTCGCGTCGGGTTTCTCGCTCTCGCTGCTCATCGGTCCACCTCCTCGCCGTCGAACTCGACGTCACAGCCACAGCCGGCGCCGCAGTCGAAGCCGCCGTCGGCGGCGGCCTCTTGTTCTTGGGGGTTCTCGACCGGCGACTCGGGCGGTTCGCGGTCGTTGAACACGTCCGCGGCGTACTGGATGGACTTGACGATGTTCTGGTAGCCGGTGCAGCGGCAGAGGTTGCCGCTGATGTTCTCGCGAATCTCCGCCTCGGTCGGGTCGCTGTTCTTCTCCAGCAGCGCCTTCCCCGCCATGATCATGCCGGGCGTACAGTAGCCGCACTGCAGGCCGTGCATCTGCCGGAAGCCCTCCTGGATGGGGTGGAGGTCGTCGGAGCGACCCATCCCCGCCTCGGGGAGGTCCGCCATCCCCTCGACGGTGGTCACGTCGGCCCCGTCGGCCTGGACGGCGAACATCAGACAGGACTTGACGGCCTCGCCGTCCTTGTAGACGGTGCACGCGCCGCAGTTACCCGTGTCACAGCCGATGTGCGTTCCGGTGAGGTCGAGGTCCTCGCGGATGGCGTGGACCAGGAGTCGACGCGGTTCGACGCTCAGTTCCCGTTCGGTGCCGTTGACGGTGATGGTGATGTCCTTCTCGCTCATTGTCGTGCACGCTCCACGGCCGAGGCGAGCGCCCGCTGGGTCAGTACGCGCGTCATGTTCTCCTTGTAGTCGGCGCTCCCGTGTTCGTCCGACTCGGGGTGAGCCGTCTCGGCCGCGGCCTCGCCCGCGCGCTTGAACAGGTCGCCGGAGGGCGTCTCGTCGACGAGAATCTCCGCGGCGTCCGGAACGGCGATGTTCGTGATGTCGACGGCCGTGAGCGCGACGCCGGCGTCGGTGATGACGCCGTCTTCGAGGACGACGCGAGCGGCGACGCCGACCATCGCGTAGTCGCCCACCTTGCGCTTCAGTTTGTGGTAGGCGCTGCCCTCTCCCTCGGCGGGAACGGGGACGCGGAGTTCGGTGATGAGTTCCGTCTCGTCCAGCATGTTGTCGTACGGCAGGAGGAAGAACTCCTCCGCCGGGATGACCCGCTCGCCGTCGGGGCCGTTGGCGACGACGTCGCCGTCGTGCGCCAGGAGGACGGTCCCCCAGTCGCCCTTCGGGTCCGACTGGGCGACGCTGCCGACGACTGTCCCCCGGTTCCTGATCTGTGGGTCCGCCACCAGCGGTGCGGCGTCGAAGAAACTCCCGTACTTCTCAGCGACGAGGTCGGACTCCTCGACGTCGACGTGGCGGCAGAGCGCGCCGATACGGAGGTGGCCGTCCGTCTCCTCGAGGAAGTCGAGTTCCGCGATGCGGTTCAGGTCGATGACCGTCTCCGGACGCGCGAGTCGGAAGCGCATCATCGGGATGAGGCTCTGTCCTCCCGCGAGGATGGTCGGTTCGTCGAGACTGTCGAGGAGGCTCACCGCCTCGTCGACTGTCGTCGGTTCGTGGTGTTCGAATTGTGCTGCTTTCATGGGTCGCGGTCAGAGGAGCCCGCTGAGTCGGTCACGGATGCCGCTCGACTTCTCACTCTCCTCGAACCCGGCCATCTGCTTCTGGATGTTCTTGAAGAAGTTCGAGACGATCTTGTCCGCGACGGGGTTCATGACGCGGCCACCGAGTTGGGCGATACGCCCGGAGACGTCGGCCTGCGTCCCCCACTTGACGACGGAGCCGGTCTCCGTCTCCTCGATGTCCATCCACGACTCCATCTCGAAACTGCTGTTCGAGGCGTCGCCGCCGCCGGTCGCGACCATGTGCGGGAACTCGCGCTCCTGGATGGTGACGCGCGTCTCGAACCGCGGCTTGACGCTGCCGACGCCGACCTGCATCAGCGCGGCGTAGACACCACCCTCGACGAACGCTCGCTCGGCGACGACGTCGGGGTCGGCGTCCGGGAGCGTCTCGATGTCCTCCTCCGGTTCGTACTCGTCGAAATTGAAGTCACCGTCCTCGATTCTCGTGATGTAGCGGCACCCCTTGAGGGCGTCACGTACTGCGATTGGATCCGAGAGGACGATCCACGCGTCCTCTGGCGATACACCTTCCAGTTCGAATTCACCACTGAACTCCATTCTTGTACTAGCCCCTATGCGAGTGCTAAGACTCGTGCGTGTGACGAGTAGCCACTCTCATAAACGTTACTGAAAAACCGGGTGTTCGCGTCGAACAGAGGCCGGCGATGGGGGGCGCGGACGGCGGTGGAGAGCGAGGGAACGGGTACCCGACAGTCAGTCGTCGGACGACGAGACGACCTTGCGAACGATGACGTGGCCGTCCTCGACGTGCCACTCCACGCGGTCACCCTCGCCGACGTCGAGGAAGTTCCGGACGGGTTTCGGGATGGTCGTGAGATTCTTCTCCGAGATTTTCGTGTCCGCGAGCAATCCCATAGATTTCACCTAGGGCCTGCATAGACGTCAGTCGTAATCAACGTTGTCGTGGACGGGAACGTCGTCTCCGCGCGACCGGCAGCGATGGACCGCCCGGGCGGGCCGACCCGGGGAGTCGTCGCCCGGTTCGTCACCCACCGTCCGTCGCCCGGACCGGCGCCTGGTATTATACCGCACCACGCGTAGGGGGAGGGCATGGACTGTGCTCGCTTCTTCGAGGCTGTCGACGAACTGGTCGGTGACCGCCTCGTCCGGTCCCGGCAGACACAGACCGGCGGGCAGTGCGTCGTCGACTTCTTCCACCCGTCGACGGCGGCACGGCTCGGCGACGACAGCCTCGTGACGGCGTTCAACCGGAGCGGCATCGTGTGGGCACCGCCGGCGCGCAGGCTCGGCGTCCAGCTCAGGGTTCCGGAGGCGGACGAGACGCGGGTCAGAGCGGCGCTCGAGCGGGGACCGTTCCCGGTCGACCGGACCGACCACCGGGGGGCGTCCGCGCCGGACGGCGAGATGGTGATGCTCGTCCACTACGCCGTCCGCGAGACGGACGTCGACGACGACGACTTCCGGGCGACGCTGGCGGCCGTCGCCGCGGCGCTCGACCCGGCCGACGCCTGACGTGTCACCCCACCGCGTGAGAGGATTTAACAACCACCCTCGCTAACCCGCGGGGCGTGACACAGGACACCCCCGACACCGACGAGTCGCCGCCGTACGACGTGATGCTCACCGTCCCGGAGGCGGCACGGCGCGTCCACACGCTCCGGCAGTCCGTCCTCGTGACGCGGTCGGCCGAGACCGTGCCACTCTCCGACGTCGGCGGGCGGACGCTCGCGACGGACGTCGTCGCCGACGTCGACCAGCCACCGCACTCACACGCGACGATGGACGGGTTCGCGTTCGACGCGACGGACGCGTACCCGCTCCGCCTGCGCGACGACTCCGTCTTCCCCGAGGACGAACCTCCCGAGATCGGGGACGGAGAAGCGGTCCGTATCGCCACGGGCGCCCCCCTCCCGCCGGGTGCGAACACGGTCCTCAAACGCGAGGAGGCGACGGTCACCGACGCGGACGGGGAGGAACACCTCGACGGGCCGACGCTCGCACCGTGGACGTACGTCTACCGCCGCGGGAGCAACGTCTCCGCGGGCGAGACGCTCTTCTCGGCGGGGGAGCGTCTCTCCGCGAAGGACGCCATCCTGCTCCGTGACCTCGGCCACGAGTCGGTCGAGGTCCACGAGCGGTTCTCGGTGGCGTTGCTCGCCACCGGCACCGAGATACACGAGGGCCGACACACAGACCTCGACTCGCCGATGCTGGGAGCGCTCGTCCGTTCGTGGGGGCACGCGGCGACGTACGAAGGGTCGGTCCCCGACGACTACGAGACGGTCCGCGACCGGGTCCGCGAGTTGGCTACCGAGTACGACGTCGTCGTCACCACCGGAGGGACGAGCGTCGGGAAGAAGGACTACGCCGTCCGTGCGCTGGCCGATCTGGGCGAGGTGCTGTTCCACCGGGTCCGCATCCGCCCGGGCAAGCCCATCGCCGTCGCGTCCCTCCCCGACCAGGACGCCGTCGCCTTCGCCATCCCCGGGAAACCGGTCGGCGCGCACGCCGTCACGACGCTCGTCGCGCGCCCATTCTTCGTCGGCGACGCGTACGCGGTGCGCCCCACCGTGACGGCGACGCTCACGCGCGGGTTCGACATCGGCGTCGAGGGGTTCGACTACGTGGTGCCGGTCACGCTGTCGGGCGACGGGGACGGGCGCGAAGCCCTCCCGCTGGGCCACGTCGACTCCCCGCTGACCGTCTACGACGAGACGTTCGACCCGAGCGTCCTCTCCTCCAGTACGCGGGCGACCCGTGCGGACGGGTTCGTCGTCACCGACGCGGGCGTCGAGGCCGGCGCCACCGTCGACGTCGTCCCGTACGACGTCGTCGAGCGATGACGGAGCAAGGCGAGCGTGAGCGGCGGCAGGCCGACGAGCGGGCCACCGACGGACACCCCGAGTCCGAGGGACTGCCCGTCGTCCACCCGCCGGCAGCGGGTGGGGCGACAGGGAGGGACGGGAACACCCCCCGCGTGGCCGGCGTCCTCCTCGCCGCGGGGACGAGTTCGCGGTTCGGCGAGGCCAACAAGCTACTGGCCTCGCTCGACGGCGACCCGCTCGTCCGCCACGCTGCCCGGACGCTCGTCGAGGCGGGACTCGACCCGCTGGTCGCCGTCGTCGGGCACCAGCGTGACCGGGTCGCCGCCGCGCTCGACGGCCTCGGCTTCACCCTCGTGACCAACCCGGAGTACGACGACGGACAGGCGACTTCTGTCCGGCGGGGGGTCGAGGCGCTCGACGGCGAGGCAGTCGACGCCGTCGTCTTCGCACTCGGCGACATGCCCGCAGTCGACCCCGAGAGCGTGCGGTCACTCGTCACCGCCTACCGGACGGGCGAGTGGACGGCGCTGGCGGCCGCCGTCGGAGGGGTGCGGGGGAACCCGGTGCTCTTCGACCGCCGACACTTCGACGCGCTCACCGACGTCTCGGGCGACAGGGGTGGACGACGGATTCTCGAGGAGGGGGCGCGCTCGGCGCTGGTCGAGACGGGGGACGACGGCGTCCGCCACGACGTCGACACACCCGCGGACCTCGAACGGTGGTAATCGTCAGGCGCCAGCCGTCAGTCGTCCGCGCGCCTCGCCCACTGGTGGACGCCGTGTCGAGAGAGCCGTTTGACCGACGTGGGCGACGGTGCCGACTGCTGGAGGCTCGGACCGACGAGGTACCGGCCCGTCTCGTCGAACTGCGGTCCCTCCCGGAGCAGTCCCCGGTCGCACATCGTCCCGAGGACGTCCGTGACGGTCCGTTCGCGTCCCGCGACGAGGTTCGCCTCCTCGACGACGCTGTCGACGTCGACGGACCCGCGGAGATACGCGAGTCTGATGGCGGCGACCCAGACCGGTTCGCGGTTCAGTTCTCGACACATGAGGGTCCATCGCGCCGACGGGCGGGGCCATCCCGTCACGCCACACGGTTCGTCCCGTCTAAAAGACCAGACGATATATAATTCAACCGTTCGAGTCAATCGTTCGAGTCAATCTCGCCGTCGCAGCGCGATGGAGGTCAGGCCCTCGCGTGGAGCACTGGCCGTGCCGTGGCGAGGTGCCGTGCGGAGCGGGCGGGTACCCTCCGGTCCGGCGGAACGCTGTGTGGTGCGACGGGACGCGACACGCCGACGCGGCACGAGCCCCGACTAGTCGGCGGCTTGTGCCTGTCCGCCCTGGCTCTGTCCCATCTCGGCGGGGTTCTTCATCCCCTCCTTGACACCGAAGCGGACCAGCACGGCGTTGACGGGGAACGCGAAGACGAACCCGACCGACAGCGAGAATACGA
>NZ_JBEPXO010000002.1:0-78467 GCF_041641895.1 Salinigranum sp.
CCTCGCCGGCGACCCAGTCGCCCGCGAAGAACAGCCCCTCGTCCTCGGCTTCGTGGACGACGTCCGAGACCCCCTCGTCGGTGAGGGCGTACCGCCAGCCCTGGTCGTCGTACCAGTCCGGCTCCGCCAGCGCGGGGTCGTCGAGCAGGGTGGCGACTTTCTCCGCGACGACGTCGACCGACTCCGCCAGCGGGTCGTCGTAGTGTTCCGCCGACCACTCCGGCGCCATCTGCACGACGAGCAGCGACTCTCCGTCGGGGACGTGCCCCGTCTTGCACTCCTCGCGCGAGAGCCAGCCGACGTCGTGTTCCTTGTCGACGTTGACGAGGCCGTACCACGGCCGCTCCTGCTCGAACGGGTAGTGGAGGACGTAGGTGCGGATGGTCCGGTAGCGGACCGCCCCGACGGCCTCCCTGAGCCGGGGAATGCGCTCGTCGTCCCACCGCGCGTCGGACAACAGGGCCGCCGTCTGCGGGGCTGGCGGCGTGAGTAACAGCGCGTCGAACGGACCGTAGCCGTTCCCCTCCGTGTCGACGACGGACCAGCGCTCGCCCTCGCGGTCGATGGCGGCGACCCGCGTCTCGTTCCGCACTTCGGCGTCGCTCCGGGCGAAGATTCGCTTCGCGAGCTGCGTCATCCCCTCCGTCCACGTGAACTTGTGCTCGTCGCGCGAGTCACCCTCGCTGACGACGCCCGCGGCGTCGAACGTCCACACCGGTTTCGAGACGTCGACGAGACCCTCCTCACCCAGTCCGCGGACGAACTCGGTCGTCCGCTCGTCGGGGTCCTTGACGTAGTTGGCCCCGTGGTCGTACCGACAGCCGTTCTTCCGCCGAGTCGCCGCGCGCCCGCAGACGCCGCGGGACTTCTCGAGGACGGTCACGTCGACGTCGGTGTCCGAGAGCGCGTCAGCCGCGCCGGCACCGGCAGCACCCGCGCCGACGATACACAGAGAGGTCATACACGGGGGTTAGGAGAGGGCGTTCAAATGTGTCGCGGCTCGGGCAGTCACTCGCTACTTCGTCCCGTGTGGGCTGAGGCCGTGCTGACGCAGTGCCTCCGGCAGGGCGAGGTAGACCCACGACTCGACGACCGCTCCCGCCTCGACCCGGTCGACGAGCACCCCGGACAGCTCCACGTCGGCGTTCGTCGGCGGCAGGCCCATGTGCTCGCCCTCGTGCGTCCCCGCGGCCGACCACCGCGTCATCACCTCGTCGCCGTCGACCAGACGGTCTTCGACGGTGACCGTGAGGTCCGGGAACGACCCGTGGAGGTGGCCGACGTATCCGGCCAGCGCGTCTCGGCCGACGAGGCGGTCGGTCTCGCCCATGAAGTGGACCGCACAGTCCGCGTCGTACAGTTCGTCGAGCGCCTCGGTGTCGCCGTCGCCCCACACGCGGTCGAACGCCTCTTCGACCACCGCGTCGACGTCGGTGTCGTCTCTCATCGACCGTGCCAACGGGTATCGGCGTGTTGACTGTTGTGGCCGTCGCGCCGGCCCGACCGCCGGGTCGCGGTGCCCCGCCCGGCACGCTCTTTACGCGTCCGCCCCCCTTCGAAGCTGTGACTAGCGACACCTACGACGCGGTGGTGTTCGACAACGACGGCGTCCTGACGACGCTCGTCGACCGGTCCGTGCTCCGGGGCGCGGTGGCGCGGGCGTTCGACGCCTTCGACGTCGACCCCGACCCCGCGGACGTCGACCGGATGACCGTCGGCGTCTCCCCGGCGGACCTCACGGCCGTCTGCGAGCGTTACGACCTCTCGCCGGAGGCGTTCTGGCGGGCCCGCGACGAACTGTCCTCGGAGGCGCAGATCGACGCGGTCCACCGGGGCGAGAAGCGCCTCTACGACGACGTCGCCGCCGTCGAAGCCATCGACCTCCCACGCGGCGTCGTGAGCTCGAACCAGCAGGCGACGCTCGACTTCCTCTTCGAACACTTCTTGGTCGATTCGTGGTTCCAGACGGTCCTGGGGCGCGAGCCGGTCCCGGAGAGCCTCTCGCTGAAGAAGCCCGCCACGCACTACGTCGAGCGCGCGCTCGAGGACCTCGCCGTCGACGCCGACCGGACGCTGTTCGTCGGCGACACCTGGGTCGACGTGGTCGCCGGCGACCGCGCCGGCTGTGACACGGCGTTCGTCCGCCGCCCCCACCGACAGGACCACACCGTCGAGACGCCGCCCACGTACGAAGTCGAGACGCTCGACGACCTCCTGACGCTCGACGGAGTCCCGACCCGCTCGGAGGCGGCTCGATGAGCCGGCCTTCCCCCGTTCCCCCGCTCGGACTCGGGACGATGGGACTCTCTGGCGACTCGGGGCGCGAGACGGTCACGACGGCGCTCGAACTGGGCTACCGCCACCTCGACACGGCCCAGATATACGAGAACGAGGCCGTCGTCGGTGACGGGCTGCGGGCGGCGCTCGACCGGGGCGCCGTCGAGCGCGACGAGGTGCTGGTGGCGACGAAGGTGTGGGTCGACGACCTCCACCCCGACCGGTTCCGCGACTCGGTCGAGACGTCCCGCGAGAAGCTCGGCGTCGACACCATCGACCTCCTCTACCTCCACCGACCGCGCGGCCCGTACCGACCGGAGACGACTCTCCCCCTCTTCGATGCGGTTCGCGACGACGGCCTCGTCGACCACGTCGGCGTGAGCAACTTCACGACCGACCAGCTCGTCGAGGCCCGCCGTCACCTCGACGCTCCCATCGTCGCCCACCAGACCGAGTACCACCCCCTGTTCCGCCGTCCCGCGCTCCTCGCCGACGCCCGCGAGCACGACTACACCGTCGTGGCGTACTCGCCGCTGGCCGGCGGACGGGTGTTCGACCTCGACCCCGTCGTCGCAGTGGCGGACGAGCGTGGCGTCTCGCCCGCGGCCGTGAGCATCGCGTGGCTCCGCGCGAAGGGGCTCGCAGTCGTACCGAAGGCGTCCTCCCGCGACCACCTCCGCGCGAACCTCGCCGCGGCCGACCTCACACTCGACGAGGAGGCGGTCGCCCGTCTCGACGCCATCGAGACCGAAGAGGAGCTGTTCCCCGAGTAATCAGTTCGGAGTGTTTCCGGACGACTCTGGTCGAATTCGGTTCCTGTCTATCGATTCTCCCGTTCCTAGCGCGTTATCGCCGATGATATCTGGTGGAAAACCGTTATGAACAGCTGTCGTGTGAGTCGACTTATGAGAATCCGGAGCGGCGTGAGCGGGTTCGACGACCTCGTCGGAGGCGGCTTCCTCCCCGAACGACTCTACGTGTTGAGCGGACCACCTGGCAGCGGCAAGACGACCTTCACGGCCCAGTTCGTGGCCGAAGGCCTTCGCAACGGCGAACAGTGCATGTACATCACGATGCACGAGACACGCGAGGAACTGGTGAACGACATGTCGGGCTACAACTTCGGCTTCGAGACGTTGACCGACTCGGACAACTTCCGTTTCCTCAACCTGGTGAGTCCGAAGGGCAAGCACGTCCTGAACCAGTTCTCGCAGGGCGGCGGTTCCTCGAGTGTCAAGTCGCTCACGGACAAAATCGTCGCGTTCGTCAACTCCCGCAACGTCGACCGACTCATCATCGACTCGACGATGCTGCTTCGACTCTTCTTCGCCAACGGCTCCGAGGAGATGACGCGCTTTCTCACCGCGTTGAAGCAGGGCGACGCGACGACGCTGCTCATCTCGGAGATGACCGACCCCTCTTCGTACTCGGACGAACACTACCTCGCCCACGGGGTGGTGTTCTTCCACAACTATCTGGAGGCCGGTGGCATGACCCGCGGCGTCCAGGTGATCAAGATGCGGGGGACGAACATCGACTGTGACATCCGCTCCGTCGAGTTCACCGACGGCGGACTCGTGGTCGACCCCTCGACCACGGTCGAGGCGTGAGCGACATGTACGAGGAGGCGTTCGGCTTCGACTGGCAGCGGCTCTCCGAGGAGGAGGCGCTCAAGCGGATGTACGCGCTCGGCGTCGCCGCGATGCTCGGCGAGCGGCACCCCGACGAGTACACCCGCATCATGCGACAGGTGTCGACCGCCTACCAGCGCAGCGTCCTCGAACTCTCGTTCAAGGAGGGTCAGCAGCGCGCGAAAAACAACCGTCGCGAGTTCGACGAGTACCGGGAGGTCTGGGACGCCCTCGTCGACAGCGAGGGGGCGACGCCTCCACCGTCTTCGCGCGACGACGTCGACGACCGACGACCGAAGGGGAGCGTCCCCGAGGCCGTCACCCGCGCAGACCTCCTCGAGTACGACGTCGACGACCTCGAACGCATCCGTCTCCCGCAACTCCTCCGCCGCGACTCGTAGTCGGCTCTCGTGTTTCCGCGCGTCGGGCCGTTCCTCGTGCGCCCGTTACTCGTCAGTGTCCGCCGGACGCGCGCCCGAGCGGGCGTGCCGCCCGACGGCTCGATACCGCCCGACAGCCGACGACCGCCCGGTGCGCGAAGACACGGTCACGCTCCGCCCGTCTCCCGCCCGTCTCTCCGTCCCCACCGTCCTCGCTGCCGGCGTGCCGGGGGACCGACACCGTCGGACCGCTGTCCGGCCCGGTCGACGCCAAACGCTCATCCCTCTCCAGCACCTTCCTCGCGTATGGACTCGTCGACCACCGACCGCAGCGACCTGCCCGACTCCGAGGCCGAGTGGCGGGAGCGACTCTCACCCGAGGCGTATCGCATCCTCCGCGAGCGCGGGACCGAACCCAAGTTCAGCGGCGACTTCCTCGGCAAGTCCGACGACGGAACGTACGTCTGTGCCGGGTGTGGCACGCCGCTGTTCGACTCCGACACGAAGTTCGACTCGAACAGCGGGTGGCCGAGTTTCTACGACGTCCTCTCCGGCAACGTCGAGACGCGCGTCGACACCAGCCACGGCATGCGCCGCATCGAGGTGGTGTGTGCGACCTGTGACGGCCACCTCGGGCACGTCTTCGAGGACGGACCCGACCCGACCGGAAAGCGCTACTGCATCAACTCCGCCGCGCTCGAGTTCGACCCCGACTCGGAGTGACGGCGGCCTCCCGTGCGCTCCCGTCCCCCGACACCTGGGAGTAGCGGCGTCCGTGACCGACGGCTGGTCCGCCCGGCGTCCACTCCTCCCGAACACGTTCACGAAATAGTATACTTCAGATAAATTTATATTTGCGGGCGCCCATCCTATGGGCGTGATGAGCAGGACCGTCGACCACTCTCGTTCCTCGAGCGACCCCGTTCCGGCGCTCGCCCTGCTCTTCGTGGGACTCACCACGCTCTGTCTGGCGGTGCTCTACCCGCTGCAGCAGCTCGCGGCGCAGGTGTCGGTCACCGGGATGCTCTCGGGGGCCGTCCTGGTCATCCCCGCGGAGACGCTCGTGGTGGTCGCCGGACTCCTCGTCATCTCCGCGTCGGCGACGACGCTCGGCGTGCTGGTGCTGTTCCTCCGGCTCTGATCCTCGCTCGACGCGTCCGACGCGACGCTTTTCGGCTCTCCGTCCCTCTTCGGGGTATGACCGTCTCCCCGGAGGTCACGCGTCTGCTCACGAGCGAACCGCTGATGGCACACCTCGCGACCTGTCGCGACGGGCGGCCACACGTCGCGCCCGTCTGGTACGTCTACGACGAGCACGAGGACCGGGTCGAACTCGTCACCACCGGGCGAAAACTGGCGAACCTCCGCGAGAACCCCCGGGTCGCCCTCTCGGTCCAGAAAGACGAGGGCGGCCACGCGAAGTGGACCGTCACGCTCCTCGGGACGGCTCAGGTCGTCGACGACGAGACGGCGACCCGCGAGGCGACGCGACGCATCAACGCGAAGTACGGTGCCAGCGAATCCGCGTGGTCCGAGAACCGACTGGTCCGGGTCCGCGTGGGGACGGCGTCGGCCCGAACGTACGACTGACCTGTCCTCCGCTCACACCGTCGGACGTGAGTCCGTGAAGCATTTCGGCCCCGGAGTGCCGGATGTCTTTAGATAGTTACGTCCGACCGTATCAGTAGCCCAGCCCTGCCAGCGCGTCGTCGAGTCGCGCGCGGTAGCGCCCGCCGAAGAGGTGGACGTGTTCGAGGAGCGGGAGGAGTTCGTACACGCGCCGGCGCTCCGCGAACCCGGACGCGACCGGACGTCGCTCGCGGTACCGCTCGAAGAACGCGTCGCCGAACGTGCCCGTCCACGCGACGTACGCGAGTTCCACCTCCGGGTGGCCGTAGTAACACGCCGGGTCGAGGACCGCCGTGACGCGTCCGTCCTCGGAGAGGACGTTCTCGGTCCAGACGTCGCCGTGGACGAGCGCCGGCCGCGCGGGTTCGTCGACGAGCGCGTCGAGGTCAGCGACGACGCGTCCGAGGCGTGCCCTCGTCTCGACGTCGACGCTCCCCGCCGCGTGGGCGACGTCGGCGACGTGGCCGAGGCGGTGCTCGCCGAAGAACTCGACCCACGACACACACCAGGGGTTCGGCTGTCGCAGGGGGCCGGACAGGGTGTCGAACGGGAAGCCGAACGCGCCCGCCGTGTGGTCGTGCAAGGCGGCGAGGCGGTCGGCCGCGTCGCGCGCGACGGGCGGGGTGTGGGTCGCGTCGCCCGGACAGTGTTCGAGGAGGAGCAGCCCAGCGTCGGCGTACTCGACCGTGGGAACCGGCAGCGCGGTGTACCGCGACAGATACCGGAGCATCCGCGCCTCGACGTCGAGCGGGGTGTCACCGGTCTTGGCCACCAGCGACCGCCCCGATTCGAGGTCGACGCGGTGGACCGTCCCGACCATACCGCCGTCGAGTTCCGCGAGTCGCGTGACCCGCTCGCCGACGGCACCCGTCACGCGTCGTCGAACCGCGGCGTCCTCGCGGGTCACGCTCGTCCCCATCGACACGGCGTCGGAGGGCACCGAGACCCGCGTTGTGGTGCTGGCATAGTGTGTACTATGATTCTGCTTGATAAAGAATAATATACCTTGGGATGTGAAGTGTCTACTGGGAGTCACTCCCCCACAGAAGGACTTACTCCTCTCCCCTTCGACTCCCACTCCCGATTCGACCCGGCGAGCGACTGCTCCGGCCACTCGATTCTCACCGACCGGTGTCTGTCGGTAGTAGACGTCGAGACTCTTCGCAGTCGGTCG
This sequence comes from Salinigranum sp., assembly GCF_041641895.1. Classification (NCBI taxonomy): domain Archaea; kingdom Methanobacteriati; phylum Methanobacteriota; class Halobacteria; order Halobacteriales; family Haloferacaceae; genus Salinigranum; species Salinigranum sp. The sequence continues at coordinate 7,092 of NZ_JBEPXO010000002.1, forward strand.
CGTCGTTCCGGCCGTCCCAGCGGGTTCACAGGAGGCCTGGCCCGTCGAGCGCGTGGATTGCTTTCGGAGTCTACTCTCGGACTTCCCACGGCAGACGTAAGACCCCCGCGCACCGCTCGTCGTACATGCCGACGCCCGCGGACACGTATATCCAGAACCGTGAGCGGATTCAGCCGAACCAGACCAACAATTACGACACCGCCCACGGCGGTGTCGTGATGCACCTGATGGACGAGATCGGGGCGATGAGCGCGATGCGGTTCGCCGGCGAGACGTGCGTCACCGCACGCGTCGAGAGCCTCGACTTCCGACGACCCATCCCTAGAGGCGACATCGCCGTCGTCGAGTCGTGGGTGTTCGACGCGGGGGAGACGAGCGTGAAGGTCCGTCTCCGCGTCGACCGCGAGAAACCCCGCACCGGCGAATCGGAACGAACCAGCGACTCCGTGTTCACGTTCGTCGCCGTCGACACCGACGGCGTCCCCCAGCAGGTACCCGACCTCTCCGTCGACACCGACCGTGACGAGGAGCTTCGTGCGGAGGGCCTGACCGCCGTCGAGCGGTGAACCCTCGGTACCGCCGAAACGGTCTTTCGCGTCGCCGTCCATCTGCCGTACATGGCTGGAACGGGTGACGACCGGGTGCCCGTCTCGAACCCGGTGACCGGCATGTCGCTCCTCGATGTGCCCGGCGAGGACGGTGTGGCCGAGATTCGCCTCGACCCGGGTGCGCAGGGCCCGGCCGCGTCCACCGCACCACGGAGGAACGGTTCGAGGTTCGCGAGGGGACGGTGACGTTCCGCGTCGACGGGCGCGAGCGGCGACTCGGCCCCGACACGGAGGTTCGGGTCTCGCCCGGTACGCCACACACTTTCCGTAACGAGACGGACGAGACGGCCACGATGTGGGTCCGGACTGTGCCGCCGAACGACCGTCTCGGCGAAGTCGTGGTGACGCTGTTCGGCCTCGCCCACGACGGCGCGGTCGACGACCGGGGCCGCCCTGGTCTCCTCCGGGCGATGGCGATGGCAGAAGCGACGCTCGACGAGACGTACTTCACGGGCGTCCCCTACGGTGTTCAGCGGGCGCTCGGTGACACGCTCGGACCGGTCGCACGGGCGCTGGGGTACGACGCGACGGAGGAGAAGTACCTCGACGAGGCGTTCTGGCGCGCCCGAGCGAGCGACGCTCCACGGACCGTCGGCGTCGACATCCCCGTCACTGACGGTTCGGCGCGCGACGCCTCGACCGGCGAGACCGACGACTGACGCTCCCCCTACTCGTGACCCGACACCCGCACCGGCTGGTACGGCTCCTCCAGCCACTCGACGTCGGACTCCGAGAGTGAGACGTCGAGCGCCTCCACCGCGTCCTCGAGGTGTTCGACGCTCGACGTCCCCAGAATCGGGGTGGTCACCCACTCCTTGTGGAACAGCCACGCGAGCGACAGCTGCGCCATCTTCACGCCCTTCTCCTCGGCGAGTTCCTGCACCCGTTCGTTCACCTCGACGCCGCCGCCCTCCTCGTACGGCCGGCCCAGCTCGGCCTCGTGTTCACCACGCGTCGTCGACTCGAACTGCTCGTGGGGACGCGTGAGATATCCCGCGGCGAGCGGCGACCACGGCATCACGGCGACGTCCTCCTTCGCACAGAGCGGGAGCATCTCCCGCTCCTCCTCGCGGTAGGCGAGGTTGTAGAGGTTCTGCATGGAGACGAAGCGTTCGAGGCCTGCCCGCTCTGCGAGGTGGAGCGCCTCCGCGAACTGGTGGGCCCACATCGACGACGCGCCGACGTGCCGCACCTGCCCCCGCCGCACCGCGTCGTCGAGTGCCCGCAGCGTCGTCTCGATGGGCGTGTCGTAGTCCCAGCGGTGAATCTGGTAGAGGTCGACGGTGTCCATGTCCAGCCGGGAGAGCGAGGCGTCGAGTTCCTGCTCCAGCGCCTTCCGCGAGAGGCCTCCCGAGTTGGGGTCGTCCTCGCGCATCTGCGCGTACCCCTTCGTCGCGACGACGAACTCGTCGCGGTCGTACTCGTCCAGTACCTCCCCCAGAATCTCCTCCGACTCGCCGTACGAGTAGACGTTCGCGGTGTCGAAGAAGGTGATTCCGAGGTCGATGGCGCGCTCGATGACCTCGCGGCTCTCCTCACGGTCGAGGGTCCACTCGTCCCAGTTCGTCCCGAAGCTCATACAGCCGAGACAGATGCGCGAGACGGTCATCCCGGTCTGCCCGAACGTGGTGTACTCCATGCCCCGGCTTCGTCGAACGGGCGGATAAAGCTACGGCGGCCCCGTCGTGGTGCCGCTACCGTTCTCGGTCCTGACGGAGTTCCCACCACTCGTACCGGTGGAGACGCTCGTCGTGCCCGACGAGTCGGTCCAGCACCGCCTCGGCCATCCCTCGGCTGACCGTCGACCCGTCGGCCACCTGTTCGTAGAGCCCCACGAGCGACTCCACTGCGTCGAGGTCCCGCCCGTCGAACGCCGCCCGGCAGCCGTCGCGGAACTCCTGCGGCGACCGGTGACCGTCGAGACCCGCCCGTGCCGTGAGTTCCTCCCGGACCGCGTGGTAGGCTCTGTCGACGGCCCGTTCGGCGTCGCCCGCCTCGAGCGACTCCTGTGCGGGTGCGAGCGTCTCCGGCGGGACGGTGACCAGCCTCGCGGGGGCCGCCGATACGTCTGGCGACCGGGCGTCGCTCGCGCTCTCGTCTCCGCCCGACGTCGGTGGCTCCTCCCAGCCTGCCCGGGCCGGGTCGTCGAGGTAGTGACCGCCGGTCGTGTCGTTCGGCGGGAAGACGACGTGTTCGGACTGCTCGGTGGCGTCCGTCACCTCGTCGGACGGGGCAGCGGTGTCCGACCCCGTGTGGGGCGTGTACCGCCTGAGGACGAGAACCGCCACCGCGCCGAGGGCGACGAACCCTAGGGCGAACGCGGCGAACGCGCTCATCGCTCCGGCGTCCGACGCGCCGTCTGGCTCCCGGGTGCGACCGGCGTAAACTGTGCCACCATGCGGTTCGCTACGGGTCGAACGGTTATGTCTGTTGCTGATGGTTCAGATTGTGGACATTGTAAATTTTCCAGCGCCCCCGCTCGTGACGATGTTCGGGTCACGCGCCGAGACGGAGCACCTGTGGCCGGGCGACGAACTCGGGCCGACTACACCTTCCGCGCGAACGCCAACGAGCCGCTGATGTTCTCGATCTTCGCTGTGACGGTCTCGCCCTCGCGGGCGCCGGGGACGAAGATGGTGTACTTGCCGCGCTCGGCGACGCCGTCGCCCTTCCGGCCGGTGCCAGTGATCTCGACCTCGTAGGTCTTGCCCTCCTCGAGGGCGTCACGCGCCGTCTGTGAACTGGTCTGGCGCTTCTGTTTCTGGACGGGACGGAACGCCCCACACGCCGTGCAGCGGAGCATGTCGACGCCGTCTTCGGTCGTGAGCCGCGTGTCCGGCAGGCCACACTCGCTACAGAGGACGAACTCCTCGATGTAGCTCTCGATGGCCGCGTCGAAGTCGGCGACGGTGAACGAACCGTTGTAGCGGGCCCGGTCGCCGTCGAACTGGCCCGCCGTGCCCAGTTCGCGCTGGATGGCCCGGTGGACGTGTTCGGGGTCACGCGAGAGCGCGTCGGCGATGGCGCCGAGGTTCGTCAGTCGCGTGAACGCGCCGTCCGTCTCTCCGGCGGGATCAGGTACTCGGAGTCGACGTTCCTCGCCTGTCGTTCGCTCCGGGAGCGAGTCGATGGCTCGGTCGAGAGAAGATTCGTAATCCATATCGTGGGAAGACGCCGGAGACAGATAGGCGTTGGCAATCGGAGACTCGTCCACGGACCGCCCAGTCGACGCGCCGCCCGCGGGCACCGACAGGACGATGAGGCTCACGGGCGAGCGAGTCGTATGGCACCCACAGTCCGGATTCCGATTCCGATTCCCGCCGACCGCCCGCTCGGCGAGACGCTCCGCCGCGTCGAAACCGCCGTCTGGTCGCTCTGTACGCTCGCGACGGCACTCCTCCTCGTCGCCTGCGTCGCCGGCGCGTTCGTCGTCGCCGCTCAGCCGGTGACGCTCCCCGTCGCGTCCCTCCTCGCCTGCGTCGTCGTCGGTACGCTCGCGTTCGTGGTGGCCGACGTCGTCTCCGAGTGACTGGAGCGATTCGGGGCGACGCTGTGCCGAGGCCGTTGGCGACGTCCGCCCGCGTCACCCGCGTCACCCGCGTCGACGCGCGCCTCACGGTCTCGCGGCTCTCACTCCCGGGAGTCGTGTCGCTGATAGATGACGTGCCCGCAGGCCTTGCAGTGTGAGGCGTCGGCGTCGTGATACTCCAGTCCGCAGTTCGGGCAGGTCACGTTCCGCATGTCCCGGTGGGTCCACTCGCGGACGATTTTCGACGCCTGCCACGGGATGAGGATGACGCCCGCGAGGATGGCCGCGATGGTCACGAATCGCCCGGCCTGTGTGGTCGGCGTGATGTCGCCGAACCCGACGGTCGTGAGCGTGACGACGGTGAAGTAGAACGCGTCGCCGAACGTGTTCACCCGGGCGTTGACCCCGTGCTCGAACTCGTAGAACAGCCCCGCGGCGACGAAGAAGATGGCGACGACGGTCATCAGGAGCTTCATCACCCGGAGCGTCTCGACCGTGACGGTCCCGAAGAAGAACTCCTCGTCGCGCGTGAACCGGAAGAACCGGAGGACGCGGACGACGCGGAGCAGTCGCAGGACGCCGAGTCCCGCTGCGCCCGCCGGATACACCGGCCCCGCGAGGACGGCGAACGTCGGGAGAATCGCGAGCAGGTCGACGACGGTGTACGGGTTCGCCACCTCGGCCAACCGGCTGCGCGCGCCGTAGACGCGGAGCAGGTACTCGACGAGGAACACTGTCGCGACGACGACTTCGACGACCCAGAGCGCCGTCTCATGTATCGGAGCGAGCGGGTACGTGTCGGCGACGAACAACGCGATGAACAGGAGGTTCAGCCCGAGCAACGCGACGTCGAGGCTCTTTCCCACCGTCGTCCGGTGGTCGATGAGGTAGAAGCGGACCGTGTCGCGGTAGGTTCGGGTCGTACCGTGGCCCCGCTGGCCGTCCATACTCCCCCTATCAGGTACGGCCGACTAAGCGTTCCGGACCGCGTCGTGGGGTCGTGTCACACGCTATCGCGCGTCTCCAATGACTTAACCGTCGGGGACTCCTATCGCTGACAATGAGTGAAGAAGTCGAGCGGAAGAACCTCCGCATGCCGAACGGCAGCGAGCTGTTCGCAGTCGTCACAGAACACAACGGCGGAAACCACGTCCGCGTCCGCTGTGAGGACGGGAAGAACCGGATGGGCCGGATCCCCGGCCGAATGAAGTACCGGACCTGGATCAACGAGGGCGACGTGGTCCTCGTCGAGCCGTGGGACTGGCAGGACGAGAAGGCCAACATCGAGTGGCGCTACTCCGGACAGGACGCCGACCAGCTCCGCCGCGAAGGCCACATCGAGTAATCCGCGTCGCCGCTCGTCTCGTCCGCCCGCCTCGAGACACCGCAGTTTCCTTTCGACCACGACTCCCGCCCAGCCCCGCGGCCGGCAGCCGTGCCTGTTACACGTCGGGGTCGGGTTCCAAGCCCGGCCTCCCCTCAGATCCCGTGATTGGTACCCTCACCCGCCGTAGACGACGATCTGGTGACCGTCCCGGCTGGCGATCTGACTGGGGACGATCACGTAGTCGTCCGCGTCCTGGCTGCCCCAGCCGAGTTCGGTTTTGACCTCGTCCAGCAGTCCGGGGTCGGGGTCGACGTAGAGTCGCTCGTCGTCCTCGTCGACGGCCTCGACGATACCGACCTCGTTGCCGTCGCGGTCGAACACCCGCTTGCCCTGGTCGCTCGCGTCGACCGTCGAGACGTCGACAGTCGCGGTTCCGGCTCTGATTCCGGCTGGGCCGTCGGCCTCTGTCTCCGTCCCCGTCTCCCCGTCGGTGGCCGACTCGCCCCCGGCGAGGTCGGTCGTCGCCGTCCCATCCGCGTGCGGGTCGGCCGTCCCGGCGACGTCCTCGTTCGGGTCGACGCGCCCGCGGTCGTCCGTCGCTCCGGCGCGGTCGGTGCCCGTCTCGGCCTCGGCCTCGCTCTCGCCTTCGGCCGAGACGTCCCACGCCGCCGTGCTCGTCTCGTCGGTGTCGGTCTCCGGCGTCACTCCGGACGTCTCGTCGGTGTCGGTCTCCGGCGTCACTCCGGACGTCTCGCGCGCCTCCCTCTGGTCTACGAACCGGGCCGTCGGGGCGTCCCCGTCGGCCTCGTCGGCGTCGTCGTAGACGAGGGCCTCGTCCCGGTCGGCGAATCGTTCCGAGAACTCGTCCCACTCGTGACGCTCGCTGTCTTCGGTGACGTCCCCTTCGTACACCATCTCGTACTGGTCCCGCTCGGGGTAGTAGACGGGCACCACGCCCCGCTCCGCGCTCCACGTTCGAATCGCCTCTGTGTCTACCAACACGCCGTGCGTCGTCTCTTGCTGGTCGTCCATCGTGACTGGAGAGACGCGGGTCGGTTCCTTCGCCCCGGTGCTTGTAACTGCACCCCCGCCCGATCCGGTGAGACGACGGTGATAGTGCCCGGAAGACGGGGGCTTCGTCGACGTCGCCCCGAGAGTGGTCCCGGGGACTCGTCAGACGCCGACTCTCCCGGCGCACGAAAGCAACGAGTTCAGTCCCGTCGGTACCCCCGACCGACATGGATGAGCCTACCAGAGCACCAGACGTCGACGACCGACGACCGCATCGAGACGAACTCGCCGACGGACGCCGTTCCCGGTGACGTGGCCGCGCAACTGGTCGCGCTGGCCGCCGTCGGTTCGGTCCTCTACTCGTGGTACCACTTCTACGTCCGCGGCAACGAGACGTACGGGCTGTTCACCGGCCTGTGGGCACCGACGCTGCTCGCGTTCGCCAGCTACCTGCAGAACGACTGAACTGCCGCGTCGTTTCGCTTTTTTGCTCGCGTGGGTCGTCAGGCCCAGCCGTCGGGCCGTGACGGAGTCGGGTCGGTTCGGAGCTACCAGTCAGGACGAGCGGTTCGACGACGTCGCGTCGGCGTGTTCACCCCGACCCTCCTCCACCGATAGCGACCCGCCGCGGTTCTCCCGTTCGCCGGGAGGCATCCCGACGCCGGGTGGTCGTTCTCGCGGGTCGTCGAGCCAGCCCTTCTGACTGTGGAGGACGCGGTACATCGCCTGGAGCACCCGCTGTGACCGACTGTGCTCGACGCGTGCCTCCACCCGCCCGTCGCGGATGGCGTCGACGACGCCCTCGGCCGTCGGTTCGGCGTCGTGGATTTCGGTGTAGGCCCGACCGACCTCGATGGGGAGGTGCGCGTCGCTCCCTCCGACGAGGGGCAGGCCGCGCTCCTCGGCGTAGCGACGGACCCGGTCGGTCGACTCCGTCCCCTTGCCGTTGACCTCGACGGCGTCGAACGCGGCGTCCGTCTCCCGGACGGTGCTGTTCCGGAACGGGTGGGCGACGATTGCTGCACAGCCGCGGTCGTGGGCGATGTCGACGACCTGCTCGGGGGAGAGCTCCCCGGCGTCGGTCAGTTTCGGCGGCGACGGTCCCACGACCAGCACGTGGCCGTGCGACGTCGTCACCTCGTTCCCCGGGAGGAGCGACACGCCGTCCGTCCCGCCGCGCAGTTCGCGGTAGTAGTCGTGGTTGGTCGTCGCGACTGCGTCCAGTTCCCGGCGTCGGGCGACCCGGGCCAGCATCTTCGCCCCGAGCGGGTCGTAGACGCGGGCGAGGCGGGGGAAGCCGTGGAAGAATCGAGTGTGTGCGTGAAGGTCGACGGAGATGGTCACGTCCCGTGTCGGGCGTGGTCGCGTTTCAACGTTCGGCACGCTACTGCGCGGTGGTCAGCGGGCCCTGCTCCGCTCTCACTCCCGGGGTGCGGCCCCTCAGCCGAACAGGCGCCGGAGCCGCGACGGGACGTCGACGCTCCGCCGACACATGATGGCCGTGTGGTCGATGCGGTCGGCGACTGCTTCGGGCGTCGCCCCGAAGACGAGTCGCTGGAGGACGCCCTCCCGCGACGCGCCGATGGCGGTCACGTCGTGGCCGGCCGCCTCGGCGACCAGCGTCTCCTCGACGTGGTCGCCCTCGACCAGCCGGGTCCGAACGTCGAGGTCGGTCCCATCGTCCGCCGTCTGGCCGGCCAGCACGGCCTCGGCCTCGGCGAGTCGCGCCCGCTCGGTCTCCCGGTCGGCGTCCGACCCGACCACGCGGACCACGTCGACCTCCGCGCCCGTCGACCGGGCGACGGTGGCAGCCGTCTCCGCAGCGAGTTCGGCGTGGGTGCTGTCGGCCCACGGGAGGAGGACGGAGTGGACGGTCTCGACCCCGTTCTCGTCGACGTCACCGACCTTCTCGACGGACACGGCGGCGTCGTCCATCGAGTTGTCTCGCTCGTCTAGCCGACGCGCCGGCAGTTGTCGACACTGCCTTCGCATGCGTCCGGCTGAGCGCTCGCTCCTGGCCCACCGTCACCGTCCGACGGCCGACGCGTTCGCGCCCGCGACAGGGTGTCAAGGGGTCGTCGACGCCTCACCGACGCTCGTGGAGTTCTGCCTCGGGGGCGTCCTCGACGACTGCTCGGGCGGTACGCTCCCCGCTGATGAGACACATCGGCATCCCGATGCCCGGCGTCGTGTACGCGCCGGCGTAGTAGAGACCGTCGGGGCCGTCGCGCCGCCCGGGACGGAGTGGCCCGGTCTGGAAGAGGGTGTGTGCGAGTCCCAGCGCGGTCCCCTGCGGGTCGTCGAACCACGTCTCGAACTCGCTGACACAGGCCGACTCCTCGACGACGATTCGGTCGCGGAGGTCGACGCCCGTCTGTGCGGCGAGGTCCGAGAGGACCCGTTCCCGGTACCGCTCGCGGGTCTCGGGTCCGTCGTCGAGTCCCGGTGCGATGGGGACGAGGACGACCACCGCGTGGTGGCCCTCGGGGGCGACCGAGTCGTCGGTCTTCGAGGCGACCGACAGATAGTACGCCGGGTCGTCGGGCCACGCCGGCCGGTCGAATATCTGCTCGAAGTGGTCGTCCCAGTCGGTCGGTAGCACCAGCGTGTGGTGCGCGAGCGGGTCGACGTCGCCTTCGACTCCGAGGTAGAGCATGAAGGCCGACGGCGCGTACGTCTTCTCGGCCCACTCGTCGGGCGACCGGTCGCGTCGCTCCGGCGGGAGGAGGTCACGCTCGACGTGGGCGGGGTTGGCGTTGCTGACGACGACGTCCGTGTGCTCGACGCCGGCGTCGGTCTCTAGCTCGAACGCCCCTCGCTCGCCCCGGATGCGGTTGACCTCGGTCTCCGTCTCGATGTCGACGCCCTGCTCGCGGGCGAGTTCGGCGAGCGCGTCGACGACGCCCGCGATGCCGCCCTCGGGGTAGAAGACGTTCCCGTTCAGGTCGACGTGGCTCATGATGCTGTACAGGGCCGGCGTGTTGGTCGGGGCCCCGCCGAGGAAGACGAGGGTGTACTCCAGCAGTTGACGGAGCTTCGGGTGTTCGACGTACCGCGACACGTAGTCGTCCATCGTCCCGAACAGCCGGGCCCGCGTGGCCATCGGCAGCAGGTCCGTGTCGATGTAGTCCCGAAGCCGGTCACGGTCCCGGTAGACGACGCGGTTCATCGCCAGTTCGTAGTTGCGCTCGGCCGCCGCGAGATACTCCTCGAGCGCCTCGCCGGCACCCGACTCGTACGACTCGAACAGTTCGTGGACGTTCCGGCGGTAGGGCTCGACCGTCGCCCGGTCGCCGTCCTTCCAGAACACCCGGTACTGCGGGTCGAGCCGTTCGAGGTCGTAGTACTCCTCGGGCGTCCGGTCGAAGTGTCCGAAGAACCGCTCGAAGACGTCCGGCATCAGATACCACGACGGCCCGGTGTCGAACCGGAAGCCGTCGCGTTCGAGCACGCCTGCGTGCCCGCCGAGTCGGTCGTGCTGTTCGACCAGTCGGACGTCCGCCCCGGCCCGCGCGAGGTACGCGGCCGCCGACAGCCCGCCGAACCCACCGCCGACGACCGTGACCCGTCGGTCTCCGGGTAACACGTCGCGCATACGTGGACCCACGGCTCCCGGAGGGAAGTCCCTGACAGCCGTTCCCAGCCAGTTGGAATCCGTTCGGTCGTTTATTAGGGACGCGTCCTCCGTACCTACAGATGAGTGCGCTCAGTCAGGCCGCGGTCCGACGATGGCACCGCCAGTCAGACGTCCACCCATCGCTCACGCTCTCCCGGGCGGCACTGCTCGTGCTCGCCGTCGGGTTCGTCCTCGTCAGAGCCGCGGGCGTCACCGTCCCGCTCGAGGCGCAGATGGTCGTCTACCTCGTCGGGATGGTCGCGCTCAACCTCCCACACGGCGGCTACGAACACTTCGAGAACCTCCGGCGCCGCCGGCCGACGTTCCGCTGGCGGTACGTCGCAACCTACCTCGTCGCCATCACGGGGTTCGTCGCCCTGTTCGTCGTCGCGCCGGTGGCCGGCCTCGTGCTCGCCCTGGCCGTCGCCGTCGCGAAGGGCGGCGTCGGCGGGGTGCACGTGATGGAGGCGACGAGCGGCACCGACCACCTCCGGACGCGGGTCCAGCGCGCACTGGCCGTCGCCGTCCGCGGCGGGAGCGTCATGCTCGTTCCCATCGTCTTCTGGCCGGAGACGTTCCACACGTTCAGCGCGCTGATGGTCGGTCTCGTCGACCCCGGCGGCCTCGCTCCGTACGCCGCGTCCTTCGACGTCACCCGACCGCTCGTCGCCGGTGGCTACGGGCTCGCGCTCGTCGCTCACCTCGGCCTCGGCTACCTCCGCGGCGGCGGCCGGTCGTGGCTCGTCGACGCCGGCGAGACGCTCCTCCTCGTCGCGTTCTTCGCGGCCGTCCCGGTACTGGTCGCCGTCGGCCTCTACTTCCCGTTCTGGTACTCGGCCCGACAGGTCGCACGCACCCGGACGGTCGACGACAGCCACGTCGGCGACGACGGCTGGGACCTCATCGGCGACGGCGACCCCTCGGTGGTCGCGCTCCGCGCGTGGCTGGTCCTCATCGCCGGTGCGCTCGCGACGTTCGCCGTCCTGGCCGGCGTCTACTGGGCCTTCCCGAACCCGCTCGCTGGCGCCCCGTTCCTCCCCGGCGCCGTCGCGTTCTGGAGCGTCTTCATCAGCATCGTCGCGCTTCCGCACGTCGTCGTCGGCTCACTGCTCGACGGGGACCGCGGTATCTGGTACGTCCCCTGACGCCGTCGCGCCGTCCGGCGGACTCCCGGTCAGCTCCAGCCGGGACCGTCCGAGACGAACGGGCCGAACCCGGCGGACGTCCGTGCAACCGTCGTGATTCGGAGCATGTACGCCAGGAGGATGGCGAACGGGAGGAGTTCGACGGTGACGCCGACGGCGACGACGACTCCGAGCGACTGCGCCCCCGTCCCGAGTTCGAGGAGACGGTCTCTCCGTGTCGTCCGCGTCTCCGTACCCGATACCGACATCCGGTCGTGGACGGCTACCCGTCTGGTGTTGATAAGGCTACAGGTATGGGGCCGAGGCGGGCCGCGCGTCGACGTGTCGGCGGTGTCCCTCACCGTCCCTGCTCTCCGCCTCGACGTTCGCCGTGGACGGAGACGCCCCCGCCCGCTCCGGTCCTGGCGACTGCAAGGAGCCACGCCTATGCGGCCACGGTGCGAACGCCTCGGGACGCGTGTTCCGACCCGACGACGTCTTCGACCGTGTGGCGACCCGCACAGGAGAACGATGAGCGACGGCGTGCAGACGGCGAGTTCCGTCAGGAGCATCGACGGTGTCGGGGACCGGGCGATGCACTGGCTGGTCCTCGGCGGGAACCGCATCGCCGTCTCGGCGCTCCTCGTCGGGGCCGTCGTAGCCGTCTTCTTCGTGTTGACGAGAGCCGGGGCGCTGGCCATCGGCCCGGGGAGCGCCGCGGCGTCAGCCTTCTCGAGCGGCCTCATCGCCGGCACGGTGACGCTCGTGACCATCTCGCTGTCCATCAACCAGCTCATCCTCTCTCGCGTGTTCGGCTCGCCGAACGAACTGTTCGACCAGCTGAACGGGACGCGTGACCTCCGGCGACGCGTCCGGGAACACGCCGGCGAGTCGGCCGTCCCGAACGACCCGGCCGAGTTTCTGGACCTGGTGGCAGAGACGCTCACCGACCGCGCGAACCGCCTCCAGTCGGCGTGTGACGACGGCAGCGGCGACCAGCCACCAGCGGTCGCCGACTACGCCGCCGGCATCGCGGCCTACGGCGAGAGCATCAGCGCGAAGATCGAGAGCCAGACGGCCATCGTGAACGTCCTGGAGGTCATCCTGGGAACCGAGTACGCGAAGAACATGACCGCGACGGAACAGCTCCGGAACGAGTACGGCGGTCGCCTCCCCGTCGAGGCCGAGCGAGAACTCGACGCTATCGGCGACATCCTGGGGGCGGTTGCCGTCACGCGGCAGTTCTTCAAGACGCTCTCGCTGCAGCAGGACTTCGCTCGCCTCTCCCGCGTCGTCGCCTACAGCGGCCTCGTCGCCCTCGCGGCCAGCATCGCGATGGCGCTCGTCTACCGCCCCGACTCGGTCACCGTCCCGGCGGGGTCGCTCCCGCTCGTCTTCAGCCTCGGCCTCGGCGTCATCGTCACGCCGCTCGCCGTGTTCATCGCGTACGTGTTCCGGGCGGCCACCATCGCTCGCCACACCGTCTCGGTCGGACCGTTCGTCCCGCCAGCGGAACGCCCCGACGCCGAGTGACGCGCCGGCGACTCGGGGCGCGGCAGTCCGTCTGCGCCGTTTGCAGGCCGCAGCGTTAAAGACAGCCGCGGTCAACTCCGGGTGCCCGCGTCGAACGAGCGCGGGCCGAACGACGGAGGTGTTACTCGATGGGAAAACTCCGTAAAGCGATGAAGACGTGGCGACGACTTCCGCGCCGCGTCCGACGACGCATCGTTCGCAAAGGACGACGCCTACTCCGACGGCGTTGACCCGTCGGAGCCGTTCGTCTCGGTCGTCCCTCGCCGTCTGACACCGGACCAGCCGCGGCCGTGTCGGAGAACAGCCCGCTTCGTTCTCGGTCGCTCCCAGCTACTCGTACGGTGTCCGTCTATCCACTCCTCGTCCGACGCTCGTCCGCCAGCGACTCGTCCGACCTCCGGTCCCCCGAGCGTGGACGCTCGCGAAGAGCCTTCGACCGCCCGTGCTCCGGGCTCTCGGCGACAGAGGAGAATCAGTCTGCGCCGCGTGTGTCGCACGCTTCGGAACGGGGTGGCGACGAACCGAAACAGCTGGTCGCGGCCTCAGTCGCCAGCGACCTGCTGCTGGTCGAACTGCTCGCTGGCCTCGGTGACCTCGTCGAGGGCCTGTTTCTCCTCGTCGAGGGTCTGTGACAGGAGGTCGGCGGCCTCGTCGTGGCCGGTCTTCTCGGCGAGCGACGCAAGTTACCGTAAGCGGCGATCTCGTAGTGCTCGGTCTTCTGTGCGACCGCCAGGTTGTAGCGGTCCAGCACCTCGCCCTCGTTGTCCTGTGCGAACGACTCGTGCTCGTCGATGCGTGCGCGCACGACCGTCTCTTCTCGGGTTTGTGCGTCCGCTCCGATCTCTTCGAACACCTGCTCGAGGCGCTCGACGTGCTCTCGGGTCTCCTCGCGGTGCTCGGAGAACGCCTCCTTGGCGGTCTCGTCCTCCGTCTGTTCTGCGAGTGTCCAGAGGGCGTCGTCGAGTTCCTGTTCCGCGTGGTACATCTTCTGCAGTCCGTGAACGAGGAGTTGTTCTGTTATCGTCGACTCCACCTCCTCCTCCGACGGTCCGAGCATTGAGTCGCCGGCCTGCCCCCGCAGGGGGCGTCACCGGAGGTGGGACCCGACCCGAACGGCGGGTGGGGCTGGAGCGAGTCACCCGACACCGCTCCTCGGCCTCGTCGGTCCGACTCGCTCACCGCGGTCCGACGCGCTCGGTTCACCCGACCGCTCAGTGAGGGCCGGACGGTGCCCGTGTCTACAGCCAGACGTCCGTCGGATGTGACGGTCAGCGTGGAACGTTCCGCGTCGACTCAGTTACGACCCGGTCTGATCCCGCGACTCGTCCTCCTCGGCTCCCGTCTCGTCTCCGCCGGGAGTCGCTTCGGACCGGGTCGACGCTACCAGGTTCTGGACGTACTGCATCCCGGTCGCGATTCCCGTCACACTGTCCATCAGCCGCTGCTGGGTGGCCTCGTCGGGGTAGATGCGATGTTCCATCTGGAGCGCATCGGCGTCTCTGAGTCTGCAGGACTGCCCCTCACTGTCGAGGAACGTGTAGAACCCGGGTGTCGACGCGAGGACCGGACCGATCTGGCCGAGCAGCTCCGTGCGCGTCTCTTCCTCGCGGACGAGACGCTGTGCTCGCTCCGTGTCGAACGCGCTCCGTCCGACAATCCGGACCGGCCCATCATGTTCCTCTTTGATGAGGTGGAGAGGGAGCCGAGAGAGGGTCACCTCGAGGTTGAACTCCGTCTCCTCCTCGGCGTGCGACGCCACGTCCTGTACGGCGTCGTCGTCGAGCCACCAGCGGATCTGGTCGACGCTGAGGTGGGTTGTCACGCGTCACCTTCGGTCTCACGACGAAAAAGCGCTGAGCCGGCACTCGCAGCGTCCCCGCTTCGCTCCCGCCGCCGAGTCGACGACGGGGGCGTCGTCGAACGAGCACTACCGCTTCCGACCGGGGCCCGTGGCCACAGCGGTCGGACCGAGCGTCCGTCGACACGCCGCCGTCGAAGATGGTGGCCTCGGCACTCATAGGGCTCGTCACCGTCGGGTGCCACCCCGACTCTGAGCGGGCTTTCGTCATCGGCCGTCCGACGCTCCGTGTTCCGTGCGGAAACCCGTTTCTCCGTTCACCGGTCGGATGCACGCTCGGGCACGGCGTACGGCTGTCCGCAGCCGTGAATCTCGACCCCGCAGTCGGGACACGCGGTGTGTTTCTCCCGGCGGTGGGCGACGGACTGTCGCTGTCGCTGTAGGTCCGCCTCCAGTCGCTCGCGCACGTCGTCCGGGAGGGCGGCGAACGCGACGACGTCGCCCCCGCAGACGGGACACGTCCGGTGCATACGCGTCCGCGTGGCGGCGTCGCACAAAAATCGACACGGTTCGCCCTCGATTCACTCCCCCGGCGGCCCCGCGGCCGGCACCGTCCGCGGCTCCGACCCGGTCAGCCACAGCAGGTCGCGCTGGTCGGCGTCCCGGGGGTTCACGTCGCGGTGAACCACGCCCGGCGGCAGGTGGAACCACTCGCCCGCCCGGACGAGCGCTCGGTCGTCCGGACCGGTCCCCCACTCGACGTACCCCTCGCCCTCGACGACGTAGCCGAAGACGTGGTTGTCGCCGTGGTGGTGCCAGTTCGACGCGACGGCACTGGCGGCGTGGCCGCGTACCTGCTGGACGGTCGCGTCGGGGAACGGTGTCAGGCGAGTGAGGTTCACCAGCGTCCCCGCCGGGACCAGGTCGCCCTCGCCGGCGACGAGGGGGTGGACCGCCGGCGGTCGGTCCGGCGGGGCGGCGTCGACGACGCGTGGTCCCGTGCCGGCGACGCCGACGAGCGCGACCTGAACCTCCCGTCCGGCCACCTCCCGGTGGACGACGGCGGCGGGCACGGAGAAGAAGTCGCCCGGGCCCACTGTGAGGGCGTCGGCGGCTCCCAGGCCGAACTCGATGCGTCCGCGGCCCGCGAGGACGACGCCGTAGACGGCGTGGTCGCCGTGGTGGTGCCACCCCGAGGACGCGCCCGGCCACAGGCGCGTCCGGCAGAGTTCGAACCCGGCGACGGTGACGAGTGACTCCGTCGTCGGCCCGTCCCGCTCGGTACTCTCCAGTGCGCTCGCCCCTCCGACGCTCACTCCCGGGTTCGTCGCCATCTCACCCTACAGACGGCAGGCGGACGGATATCGTTCTCTCCCGTGGGAGACGACGTTCGGTCGGGGGCTCGTCGCGCGTTACTCGTTGTCCGCGTCGCTCGCGTCGCCGTTCACGTTGACCGTCAGCACGGGGACCGTCGCGTTGGCGACGACGCGGGCGGAGACGCTCCCGACCATGTTCTGCCGGTAGTTCGCGCCGTGGGTTCCCATGGTGACGACGTCGATGCCCGCCTCCTCGATGTACGCGAGAATCTCCTCGGCCGGGTCACCGCGCCGGAGTACTGCCTTCGTCGCCACCTCGTCGTCCAGCTTCGCCCGGGCGGCGGCGGTGGCCTCGTTCCCCTCGCCCTCGAGTTCGTCGACCACGTCGTCGACGAGGTCGGGTGCGAGCGTCAGGAAGGCGCGGTCGTCGACCACGTAGAGCACGTGGACGGTCGCGTCGTGTCGGTGTGCCAGGTCGAGCGTGTGCCGGTAGACGTCGTCCATCGACTCCGTCCCGTCCGTCGGCAGCAGGATGTCGTCGTACATCAGTCTCGTTCGGACCGAGGACGCCGGACGGCAAGAACGCTGTCATCCGTTCTCGCTCGCCGGGAACCGCCGGGGACCGGAACGGCCGACAGCCTCTTTCCCGACCACGACCCTCTCACTCCCGATGGCACTCCCGCCGCGGACCGAGACGGACCTCAGACGCGAACTCACGGGGCTCGTCGTCGAGAGCCTCGCCGTTCGACAGGACCTCTCTCACCGGAGCGTCCGCTGTGCGGCGTGTGCTGCCCGGGACGACGACAGCGACGCCGACCGAACCGTCGGCGACGAAGTCTGCGTCGTCCTCCGGGAGTACGAGGGGTTCACCTGGGAGATTCAGGACCTCCGCTGCCCCGACCACTGCGTCGACCGGGTCGCCGACGCGGCCGGTGTCGAGGCCGACGACCAGGTAGTCGTCGCTGCCGTCCTGGAGGCCGCCGGATACCACTCGCCCGACGGCCAGTACCACCCCGAGGCACTCACGCTCGGGGCCGTCGAGGTCATCGACTACAGCCCCGCGTCGGAGGGGTACCGCGACCGGGGCCCCGGCACCGACGGGTAGCCGCTCCGCCGGCACCGACCCCCGACTTTGTAGTCCGCCAGCGCGTACGTGCGGTGATGACCGACCCGACGACGACCACGGAGACGGGCGACGTCGTACTGTACGGTGGGAAGGGCGGGGTTGGGAAGACGACCTGTGCGGCCGCGCACGCCCTCGCGTCGGCCCGAGACGGGCGGGAGACGCTCGTCGTCTCGACGGACCCGGCCCACTCGCTCGGCGACGCCTTCGAGCGTGACCTCGGCGGCGACCCGGTCGAAGTCGTCGACGACCTCTTCGCCGTCGAGGTGGACCCCGACACCGGCCAGAACGCCTACCGTCGCGTCGTGGAGACGCTCGTGGGCGAATTCCGGGACGCGGGACTCAGACTCTCCGAGGAGGACCTCGAACGCCTGTTCGAGGCGGGGCTGATTCCCGGCGGCGACGAAGTCGCGGCGCTGGAGTACGTCGCCCGGTACGCCAACAGCGACTACGACCACGTCGTCCTCGACACGGCACCCACGGGGCACACCCTCCGACTGCTGGACCTCCCGGACGTGCTCGCGGAGACGCTCGGCGTCGCCGGCGACGTCCAGCGGCGGGTTCGCAGCGCGGGCCGGGCGGCCAAGAGCATGGTCCTCGGGCCGGCGGCGTACTGGGGGTCGAACGACCGCGACGGCGACGAGGTCGCCTCGCTCCAGGGACGCGTCGCCGAGGTGGGCACGCTCCTGCGCGACCCCGCCCGGACCAGTTTCCGCGTCGTCCTCACCCCCGAGCGGATGGCCATCGCCGAGGCCGAGCGACTGGTGGCACGGCTCTCCGAGTCGGGCATCGGCGTCGACTCGCTCGTGGTGAACCGCGTCTTCGAGAACGCCGAGGGGTGCTCCTGCGTCCGCTGTCGGCGCGACGCCGAGCGCCACGCCACGCGTCTCGCGGAGGTAGACGACGCGTTCGACCTCCCCGTGCGACAGGTCCCGGAACTCGAAGGCGAGTCACAGGGGTTGGCGGCGCTCGAACGCGTCGGCGCGTCGCTCGACTGACTACTCGCCCGCCCGTTCGCGCGCCGCGGCCACCACGAGCGGGAGCGTGATGGTCGCGTCCGCGACGACGGTGACGTTCCGCGCGTCCTTCTCCAGTTTCCCCCACGACCGCGCCTCGTCGAGCGTCGCCCCCGACAGACCGCCGGTGTCGCTCGAGTCCATCGTCAACTGCACCGCGTAGTCGTACGCGTCGGGCACGGTGAGCATCGTCTGGAGGACGTAGTTCTTCGGGACGCCGCCGCCGACGACCAGCGCGCCCGCCGAGTCGGCCTCGAACGCGAGGTCAGAGAGGTGGGTCATGTCGCCGAGGGCGTCGAGCGCGAAGTCTGAGGTCTGCCCGTAGATCCACGCCTGGATGCCGAGCACCGAGTCCTGGATGGCCGGCACGTAGACGGGGACGTCACAGTCGTACGCCGCCGCGGCGATGCCGGCGTCCTCGTCGACGCCGTGCTCGCGGTTCTGTTCGAGGTTCGCCCGCCCCAGTTCGCGGGTGAACTCCCGGATGGTGACGGTCCGCTCGACTTCCGGAAAGACGTTCGCTCGCAGGTGCTTCTCGAACAGCGTGAAGTGCTCCTGGGGGAGGTAGACGTTGTAGATGCGGTCGACCCCCTCGTCGCGCAGGCGTTCGTCGTGCTCGCGCTCGCTCTCGGCGTCGGTGCGTTCCTCGACCCGGTGGTCGTGGGGGCCGACGCTCCCGTGGTGGTGCTTGCCGCCGACCGCCTCGATGGCGTCGTGGGTGAGGTTCGCCCCCGTCGTCACCAGGGCGTCGACGTGGCCGTCGCGGATGAGGTCGACCACGACCTGCCGCATCCCGGTCGGGACCATCGCGCCCGCGAGGCCGAGGAAGGTGGTCACCTCGGGCGCGAGCATCTCGCTGTAGATGTCGACCGCTCGCTCGACGCCGGCGGCGCCGATGCCCGCCTTCCCGTACTCGTCGACGAGTTCGCCGACGGTCATCCCCGCCCGGACCCGCGTGTGACCGATGGGGTCCTCGCTGAACGTCTCTCTGTGTCCGGTTCCGTCGCCGTCACCCTCGCTGTCGCCCGCCTCTCCGTCGGGGGCGTCGTGGTCGCTCATGGCGGGAGATGTGGCGGGCCGGCGTTTGAACGTCTCGGTCCGGCCTGCGGTGTCGCGGGCGTCGGCCCGCTCACAGCCCGGTCGGGTGTTCGACGTACGTCGTCTCCAGCCCCCAGTCCTCGGCGAGCGACGCGAGCGCGCGGACCCCGAACGTCTCCGTCGCGTAGTGGCCCGCGAGGAGGACGTTCACGCCCGACTCCCGCGCCTGGTGGTACACCTGTTGTTTGCCCTCGCCGGTGACGAACGTGTCGACGCCGGCCGCGACAGCTTCGTCGAGGAAGTCCGCGCCGCTCCCCGTCACGATGGCCACCTCGTCGGCCTCTTCGGGGCCGAACGAGAGCAGTCGAGTCTCCCCGCCCCCCTGCGGGAGTTCGTCGAGTTCCTCCTTGAGCGCCCGCGGCGACCGGGGCGTCGTCAACTGGCCACGCTGGCCGATAGGTTCGCCGCCCATCGTCGCGAACGGCGCTCGCTCCGTGAGGCCGAGGAACTCCGCGACGCCGGCGGCGTTGCCCAGTTGCTGGTGACCGTCGAGCGGCAGGTGTGAGACGTACAGCGCCAGGTCGGCCTCGACGAGACGGGCGATGCGGTCGTACGTCCGTCCGGTCACCCGTTCGATACCCCCCCACGAGAGGCCGTGGTGGGTCACGAGGAGGCCGGCGCCGGCGCTCGTGGCCTCGTCGATGGTGGTCCGCGCCGCGTCGACGGCGACGGCGACGTGGTCGACCTCCCGCCCCTGCTCGTCGGCGCCGACCTGCAACCCGTTGGCGCTGGCGTCGATGTCGGCGTACGCGTCCGTCTGCAGCTTCTCGTCGTACCGCGCGACCAGTTCGCTGAGTTCCATGCCGGATGCTCGGGGGCGACGCGTTTGTATCTGTACTTCTCGGTCGGGGAGCCCCCCGTCAGACCCCGAACCACCGGGCGGCCCCGCCGGCGAGGAGCGCGAGTCCGCCGGTGATGAACGTCCCCGGAACCGGGAGGACGAAGAGCAGTACACCGAGCGCGAGTACGATTGTCGATATTCGCACGACTGACACGAACACCGGGAACGGGGTAGCCCTTGTGCCTGCAGTGACGGGGCCCGGGGTCGCGCTACTCGTCCCCGGCGGGGCCGCCACCCGCCGCGTGCGTGTAGACGAACTCGCGGAGGAGTTTCCCACCGAGTGCGGCTGCCTGGCCGTCGTCGCGGTCGTTCACCTCGACCACGTCGAAGCCGACACACGCGGGGGACACCGCCCGGACGACGTCGCGCAGCTGGGTAGACGAGAGGCCGAACGGCTCCATCGTCCCCGTTCCGGGAGCGACGCTCGGGTCCGCCCCGTCGATGTCGACGCTGAGGTACACCGATCCGGTGGCTTCGAACCCCGCGAGCCACTCGGTGACCGACTCGGGCGGGACGACGGTCACGTCCTCCTCCTCCGCTCGCTCCCACTCCTCGGGTGATCCCGTCCGCGCCCCGACGACGACGGCCTCGTCGACGACGTCGAGGACGTGTCGGGTCACGCAGGCGTGGCTCCACTCGTTGCCGTCGTACTCGGGTCTGAGGTCGAGGTGCGCGTCGAGACAGACGAACGTCTCCGGTTCCGTGGCCTCGACGCCCGCGTAGCTCACCGTGTGCTCGCCGCCGAGGAGGAGCGGGACCGCGCCGTCCCAGACGACGTCGCGGAGCGTCCCCGAGAGGAAGGAGAGATACTCCCGGGCGTCGTCCCACGCGCGGACATCGCCCTCGTCGGCGACGCCGAGTTCGGTGAACTGCTGTCCGGTGCGGTGGTCGTAGTCGTCGTACGTCTCGGCGTACTTCCGAATCTCGTCGGGCCCGAACCGCGTCCCCGGCTGGAACGTCGTCGAGACGTCGAGCGGTGCGCCCACGACGACGTAGTCGGCGGCGTCGCGCTCGGCCGTCGCCCCGGGGAACATGTGGTTCGACCGCTAGGACCGGACGATCTTACGCTGTCCCTCGTACTCGAGGAACTCGATCTCGTCGTCGGAACTCGCACTGATACCGTCGGGGATGCGCATCGTGAACGTCTCGTAGGAGTCGAGGTCCATCACCTGCATCTCGCCGCCCGAGGCGGAGAGGACCTGCCCGCCCTTGCGTTCGATGATGGGCACCCAGACTTTCGCGTCGACGGGCTGGGAGAGCGAGCGCTTCTTGTTGTCGAAGACGCCCTTCCCCTCGATGCGTGCCTTGGCGCTTCCGTGCTTGCCCGGCTTGGCGGTCGAGTACGCGTTGATCTTGCAGGGCGAGTCCTCCATCATGACGTAGCTGCCCTCTTGGAGTTCCCTGACCTGCTTCTGCTCTTTCGCCATAGATGTGCGTTCTTTCGAGGGCAGTATAAACCGTTTGGAACGTCGGTGCGAGCGAACGACTCGGACGCACCCCCGGTAAGCGGACGTTAACCACTTCGTTCGGTCCTTCGCACTGGCCGCAGTCGCGACGTCGCCCTCGAACTGCGCTCTTCGCCGTCGTCGTGGGTCCGTCCTCTTCGAGCAGGCCGTGGCGGACGACGCCGACCCGGTGGCTCGCCTCACTGCCGTACGCCGCCTCTCCCGGTACCTAAGCGGTACATAACTATGTCCGGGCGAGTCGTCGTCCCTGATGCGCATGCGTGTCCCGCGCCGACGCGTCGGTGCCGTATGGCATTCCCTTTCCGTACCCCCGCACCGCGCTGTCGGCGGTGCTCCCGGGCACGGTGCGCTCGTGCCTCTGCCTGTCTGTCATGGGACTGATGGATGCACACCGCGCGACGCTCCGTCGTTCACCCCGTTTCCCCCTCTCTCACCGCACGGTCTCGAGAACCCGGCCGACCCTGCGTAACCCCTCTTCCAGCTCCTCGGTCGGCAGACCGAACCCGATGCGGAAGTAGCCGGGGTAGCCGAACGCGTTCCCCGGTGCTAGGACGACCGACTCCTGCTCGACGACGGCGCGGCAGAACGCCTCGCCGTCGCGGAACCCCTCGGGGACGGTGACGAAGCCGTTCACGCCGACGGGGTCGTGCCACGACAGTCCGTGGTCGGCCACCCAGTCGGCGACGCGGTCGTGGTGGTCGCGGACGAGTTCCCGGTTCTCCCGTAGAATCGTCCGCTCGCGCCGGCCGAGCGCCTGTCGGGCGACGTGCTGGCCGAAGAGCGACGGCGAGATGGTCGTGTAGTCCTTCCACCGCCAGGCGCGCTCCACGACCTCTCTGTCGCCGACGAGCCAGCCGAACCGCGCCCCTGCGAGCCCGTACGCCTTCGTGAGCGACGTCGTCGACAGGCCGTGCGGCCCCATCGACGAGACCGGTGGGAGAGGCTCGTCGGCCAGTTGCCGGTACACCTCGTCACAGAGCAGGTAGGCGTCCGCCTCCTCGGCGACGTCGTACAGCGCCGCGACGGTCTCCTCTGCGTGGTACCGCCCGGTCGGATTGTTCGGGTTGTTGAGCACGAGGAGTCGGGTGTTCGGCTGGACGGCGTCGGCGACGGCGTCGACGTCGAGCGTCCACCGCGGCGGCGTCAGGTCGACGGTAGTGACCGACCCGAGCGTCCGCGGCAGTTCGTGGAGCGACTGGTACGTCGGTGTGACACAGACCGCGTGGTCGTCGGCGCCCATGAGCGAGACGAACGTGAGGAAGTTCGCCTCCTGTGCGCCGCAGGTACAGAGCACCTCGTCGGCCGTGCGGTCGTACCGCCCGGCGATGTTCGCCCGGAGGTCGGGGTCGCCGTTCGTCGGGATGACGTAGCCGAGTTCGCCGGGGTCGGTGTCGAAGCGGTCGGCGGACAGCGACCGGATGCCCGACTCCGCGAGCATGATGTCGGCGTCGTGTTCGACCTCGGCGAACCAGCGTTCGAGCGCGAACGGGGCGATGTCCATGCACGCGAGTCGACCGGCGGGCGCAAAACTGTTGGTTCCGTCTCCGTCGGTGGACGGCCGTCTCACCGCGACTCGGCGTCGGCTGGGAACGGCGACTCGTCAGGGGCACCCGTCACGAGCAGGACGAGCGACGACGTCGGCTACGCGCCCGATTCGACCCGCTCTTCTTGTACGAAGCCGCGGCCACACCTCATGTGCACTGAGAACAGCCACGGGACGTCCCGCGAGTGTGCGGTGCCGCGTCCCGTGTCGCGGCCCCGAGGCACTGCCTGTCCGCCCCTTCTCACGCCCAGTCCTCGGGCATCCACGCCGCGCGCCCGTGACTGACCCTGACGAGGCTCCCGACAGCGCCGGTGAGGACGTTCGGGAGCGTCACGAGGAGCAGCACCGCCGTCGTCACGTCGCCGGGGGTTCGTGCGTACGGGAAGACGAACTCGAGCGGGAACGGCAGTCCGCTACTCCGCGTGAGCGTCACGAGCACAGCGACGGGAATCAGGACGATGCCCCACGCGAGCGCGGTCAGGAGGCCGTGCCACGCGCCGTCGGTGACCTCCTCGCTGGCGACGTAGCCGGCGATGGCGCTCCCGACGAGACCACCGATGAGCGACAGTCGGCCGGAGATCAGCCAGATAATCGCCTCCATGGTGAACGCGACGAGGAGGCCGGCGAGGACTGCGTGCCAGCGAGCCATTAGCTCACGTACGCACCCGCGAGTACATAATACTCTCTCCCCGAGCTATCGAAACTGATACCCTCAGACGGCCGGTCAGCCGAGCGTCCGCTGGGTCGGCTCTCCCCGTTCGTGGGCGAGGAGCGCGCGCTTGGCCGCGACACCTCCGTGTGCGGAGAATCCCCCGAGCGACGACGCGCCGACCACTCGGTGACAGGGGACGACGACGGGGAGCGGGTTTCGCCCACAGGCGCCGCCGACGGCGACGGCGCTGGTGTCGAGCGTCGTCGCGAGGTCGCCGTACGTCCGCGTCTCCCCGTACGGAATCGCCGCCATCGCTCGCATCACCGCTCCCGTGAAGTCGTCGGGGTACGCGACGGAGAACGGGAACTCGCGCCTGTCACCGCGTTCGTACGCCGCGACGGCGTCCCGAAGCGCCTCGGGTGTCCCGTCGACGAGCGTCTCGTCGAGGTCGAACGCGTAGCCGAAGACCGAGAGTCTCATCCCCGACCGATGGACGGCGACGGACAAAAGCAACCCGGCCCCGATTCCCCGGTTCCCCGGTTCAGTCGCCCCG
Organism: Salinigranum sp.; assembly: GCF_041641895.1. Taxonomy (NCBI): domain Archaea; kingdom Methanobacteriati; phylum Methanobacteriota; class Halobacteria; order Halobacteriales; family Haloferacaceae; genus Salinigranum; species Salinigranum sp. The sequence continues at coordinate 31,246 of NZ_JBEPXO010000002.1, forward strand.
TCGCTGCCTGAGGTTCTGCCGGGTGAACTGTGGGCGCGCCTTCAGTCCCTTCTTCTGCTTGAACGACCGGTAGAGCAAGAAGACGACGGGGAGCGTGACGACGGCGGCGACGGCTGCGGGTTCGACCCCGTCGAACGCGTAGAGGATGGCCGTCGACAGCACCCCCACCGCGAGGAGGACGCCGTAGACGATGCGACGGGCGAGTTTCGAGAGTACGTCGTTCTTGTCCTCGATTCGGACGTTGACGGTCAGGTCGTCGCGTTCGACCTGGTCGAGGACGCGTTCGAGCTTCGGCGGCACCCGGAAGAGCGAGCGAGTCGTCTCCTGGAGCTGTTCCCCGGTCTCCGTAGCGATGCGTTTGATGGTCTGCTCGCGGTACCCCTGCTCGGTGAGGTAGTCGGTCGCGACGGCGATGAAGTCGAAGTCGGGGTCGAGGGTGACGCACACCCCCTCGACGACCGTCGCCACCCGGAGCACCAGAGCGAGGTTGCGCGGGAGGCGGAGCGGGAACTCGTAGATGGTCGACTCGACCTGCTCGATGATCTGCTGGACGCGGTACTGCTCGATGTCCTCGCCGCGGGCGTCAGCGATGGCCAGTTCCATCACGTCGCCCATCACCTGCCGGTCGGCCTCGGGCGAGAGCGTCCCCATCTCGATGAGCGTGTCGAGGATGCCGTCGATGTCCTGGTTCGCTACGGCGATGTAGAAGTCGACGATCTTCTCCTGGATGAACGGGTCGACCTGCCCGCTCATCCCGAAGTCGTAGAAGATGATGGCGCCGTCGTCGTCGACGGCGAGGTTCCCCGGATGGGGGTCGGCGTGGAAGTCGCCGTCGCCGATGATCATCTGGAGGTAGATACGCTGGAGACGTTCGGCGAGTTCCGTCCGGTCGATGCCGCGTTCGTCGAGCGTGCTCAGGTCGTTTATCTTCACGCCCGGCAGATACTCCATCGTGAGGACGCGCGGCCCGGAGACGTCGTCGACGAGTTCGGGAATCCTGATGGCGTCGTCGTCGATGAAGTTCTCGCGGATGGTGGTCAGAACCCGCCCCTCGCGGGTGTAGTCCATCTCCTGGCGGATGGTCTTGGCGAACTCGTCGGCGAGGTTCTCCAGGGAGAACGCGCGTCCCTCGCCGATGAACCGCTGGACGAGCGGGAGCGACCAGCGGACCACTCGCAGGTCGGCCTCGACGAGTTCCTCGATGCCGGGACGACGGACTTTGACCGCGACGTCCTCACCCTCGTAGGTGGCGGTGTACACCTGACCGAGGGAGGCGCCGCTGATGGGGTCGCGGTCGAAGTCGTCGTACACCTCGTCGACTGGACCGAGTTCCGCCTCCAACACCGCCTCCGCGTCTGCCCAGTCGGCGGGCGGAACGTCGTCCTGCAGGCGCGAGAGGACGTCGACGTACGCCGGGGGGAGGACGTCCGGCCGGGTCGACAGCAGTTGGCCGAGTTTGATGAACGTCGGCCCGAGTTTCAACAGTGAGTCGAGGAGAATGTTCGCCCGGCGTTTCTGCTCCTCGGTGGCGACCTGTCGCGACCCGCCGAACAGGAGGAACCGCCGTTTGTCACGCGCGTACGCGACGATGAGCGGGAAGAACTGGTAGAGGACGACGAAGAAGCGCCAGTAGGCGCGGAGATTGACCAGCGTGACCACCCCACCCGATTACGTGTCCTTGTCCGAAATCGGGATGCTTCGTTGGGGGGCCGAATCGCGCTTCGGCAGGCGGAGTTCGAGGACGCCGCGGTCGACGGTCGCCTCGGCGCCCGCACCGGTCGCGTCCGGGGGCAGCGGGAGTTCGGCGTCGAGGAAGAGCGACCGGTTCTCGCGGACGTAGCGGAACTCCGGCGGGAGGCTCTTCTCGCGGCGCGCCTCGACGACGAGGCGTCCCTTCTCGACGGCGATGTCCACCGTGTCGGCGGTCACACCCGGGAGGTCGAGGACGAGGAGATACTGGTCCTCCGATTCGAGGAGGTCCGCGAACACTGCTTCAGGGAGTTCACGCAGCGCGTCGCGCAGTGCTGACATGGACGGGTCTAAGAAGTCGGGGTGTAAGAAGGCCGCGGTACCGGTCGCGTCCCTCGTCGAAGCGTCCGTCGTCGCCGACCCGCGGCGACGGTTTTTACCGCGTCGTCCCCCTGTTACGGGTATGCACGACCGGAAACGCTCGGGGTTCAAGACCCGAACCCGAGTCGACGACGCCCGGGAGCGCCTGCTCGAGGCGGTCGCTCCCCACGAGCGGACCGTCCGCGTCGACCTCGCACAGGCCGACGCGAGAACCCTCGCCGAGCGCGTCACGGCACCGAACCCCGTGCCGGGGTACGACCGTGCCGCGATGGACGGGTGGGCGGTCCGTGCGGAGGACACCTTCGGCGCCTCCGGCCGCTCGCCCGCCGTCCTCCGCGTCGCCGGTGACGCCGAAGACGACGACACCGTGGGCCCGTCCGACGCCGTCCGGGTCCACACGGGGAGCGCCCTCCCCGACGGCGCTGACGCCGTCGTCATGATCGAGGAGACCGAAGAGGTCGGCGACGAACTCGAGGTGTTCGACGCCGTCACCGAGGGGGAGAACGTCGGCGACGCCGACGAGGACGTCGCGGCCGGACAGACGCTGTTCGAGGCCGGCCACCGCCTGCGGCCGTCGGACCTCGGCCTCCTCAAGTCGGTGGGACTCGCTCGCGTCCCGGTGTTCGAACAGCCGACCGTCGGGGTCGTTCCGACCGGCGAGGAACTCGTCCAGTTCGACCCACAGCCCGGAGAGGTCATCGAGACGAACGGGCTCACCGTCTCGTCGCTCGTGACCCGGTGGGGCGGTGTGGCGACGTACCGCGACGTCGTCACCGACGACTTCGACGCGCTCCGGGCGGCCATCCAGCGCGACCTCACGAAGGACGTCGTCGTCACGACCGGTGGGTCGTCGGTCGGCGAGCGTGACCTGCTCCCGGAGGTCATCGACGAACTCGGCGAGGTGCTCGTCCACGGCGTCGCGCTCAAGCCGGGCCACCCCGTCGCGCTCGGCGTCGTCGAGGAGACGCCCGTCGTCTCGCTCCCGGGGTACCCCGTCGCCTGTATCGTCAACGCCGTCCAGTTCCTCCGCCCGGTGCTCAAGCACGTCGGCGGGATGCCGTGCCCCCCACTCCCGACCACCGATGCCCGACTCGAGCGCAAGATATCGAGCGACCCCGGCACCCGGACGTTCGCCCGGGTCGAACTCCGCGAACGGGACGGCGAGCAGGTCGCCGTCCCCACGCGCACCTCGGGGTCGGGCATCCTCTCCTCGGTCGCACTCGCCGACGGCTGGGTCGTCGTCCCCGAGTCCCGTGAGGGCATCCCGGAGGGCGAACACGTCGCGGTCGAATCGTGGGAGTGGTCGGCGTGACCGAGCGCAAGGAGTTCCGTGACCTGGCCCCGCCCGAGGAGGCACACGAGGCCATCGCCGCTCTCTCGCTCGCTCCCCCACCCGAGTCGGTTCCGCTCGACGAGGCGAGAGGTCGAGTCCTCGCCGAGCGAGTCGACGCGACCATCGACGTCCCCGGATTCGACCGCGCGAGTATGGACGGGTACGCCGTCCGGGCGCGTGACACCTTCGGCGCCGACGAGTCCGACCCGGTCGTCCTCGACCTGGTCGGCGCAGTCCACGCCGGCGAGACCCCCGACGTCGAGGTCGAATCGGGGGCCTGCGCGGAGATTTCGACCGGAGCGGTGGTCCCCCCGGGTGCCGACGCGGTGGTCATGGTCGAACGGACCGACGACCTGGGCGGCGAGATAGAGATACGGAAGGCCGTGGCACCGGGCGACAGCGTGATGTTCGCGGGCGCGGATATCGCCGCCGGGTCGCGCGCACTCGGCCCGGGGACGCGACTCACGCCCCGCGAAATCGGCCTCCTCTCGGCGCTCGGCGTCGACGAGGTGCCCGTCCGGGGGAGCCCCACGGTAGGTATCGTCTCGACCGGCGACGAACTCGTCCGTCCCGGTGAGGAACTCGACCCCTCGCGTGGGGAGATATACGACGTGAACTCACAGACCATCGCCGCCGGAGTCGCCGAGGCTGGTGGCGACCCCGTCCTCTACCCGCACGCCGGCGACGACTACGAGGAGATGGAGCGCTTGCTCAAGAGAGCGGCCGACGAGTGCGATCTGGTCCTCTCGTCGGGGTCGACTTCCGCCTCGGCAGTGGACGTCATCTACCGCGTCATCGAGGAGCGCGGTGACCTGCTCCTCCACGGCGTCGCGGTGAAACCAGGGAAGCCGATGCTCGTCGGGCGACTCGACTCCAGCGGTGCGGACGGCACACAGCAGTCGGCGTACGTCGGCCTCCCCGGCTACCCGGTGTCGGCGCTCACCATCTTCCGGACGTTCGTCGCGCCCGCCGTCCGCCGGGCCGCGGGCCTGCCCGAACCCCGGACGGCGACGATTACGGGCGAGTTCGCGGTCCGGGAGCGGTACAGTGAGGGTCGACTCCGACTGATGCCGGTCGGCGTTCTCGAACGCGCGGACGCCGACCGACCCCTGGTGTACCCCGTCGACAAGGGGAGCGGCGCGACGACGAGTCTCGTCGAGGCGGACGGCGTCGTCGAGGTTCACCCGGACACCGAGTATCTCGCTGCCGGTGAGGCCGTCGACGTCCGCCTGTTCTCGCCGGACGTCCGCGTCCCGCGCCTGCTCGGCGTCGGCGAGGACGACCCGCTGCTCTCGCGACTCCTCGACCGCGTCGACGCCCCGCGGTATCTCCCGGTCGGGAGCCGGGAGGGACTCCGCCGACTCCGCGACGGGGTCCCGGACGTCGCCGTGGCCTCGGGCCCCACCGACCGGGACGTCGACAGCGCGGAACTCGGCGCGTGGACCCGCGAGTGGGGACTCGTCGTCTCCGGCGAGGCCGACGACGTCGACGGTCTCGCCGACCTCGTCGACGGCGACTACCGGTTCGTGAACCGCGACCGGACGGCCGGACTGCGGGCGACGTTCGACGCGGCGCTCGAGGAACTCGCGGCCGAGGGAGAGCGTTCGCGGGCGGAACTCGCGGACCGCATCGACGGCTACGAACTGACCGTGAAGGCCCACGAGAGCCCCGCACGCGCGGTCCTCGCGGGCAAGGCCGACGCCGGCCTCGGCCTCCGCGCGACGGCGGAGTCGCTCGGACTGGACTTCGTCTCGCTCGGTTACGAACGGGTCGTCCTCCACGCGGCGGCGGACCGCGTCGACAAACCCGCCGTCTCCGAACTGGCCGACGCCCTCGCCGACAGCACGCACGAGTGTGAGGCCCTCCCGGGGTACGACGTCGCCTGACCGGCCCGGCACGGTCCTGATACGGCACCCGGGGTCGGTCTCGACTCCGAGACTGTCGGCCGGTGGACGACGTCCCCAGGACGCTCGAACGTCTGACAGATTCAACTTTGATACTCTGACCCGCTCGTTTATGTAGACGGTCTGCCTCCCTCCGAACATGCCTGCAACCATCTCCATCCTGCACGTCGACGACGAACCCGATGTCCTGGACCTCTCGACGAACCTGTTCGAGCGGCGGGACTCGCGCGTCTCGGTCGTCACGGCCGGCAGCGGTGCCGAGGGGATGGACGCACTCGCGACCAACGACGTCGACTGCGTCGTCTCCGACTCCGTTCGGATGCCAGACGGGCAGTCGTTCGTCGAGGCCGCCAGCCACGTGACCGACGCGCCCATCGTCCTCTTCACCGCCAAGGAGTGGCAGGACGTCGCGTCCGACGCCGTGGCGGCGGACGTCGCCGAGTACGTCCGCAAGGCCGACGTCTCCGACTACAAGACGGTGCTCAAGCACGTCCTCAGACTCACCGACGAAATCGAGACGCCGACGGCCTCGAACCGACGGCTCATCGGCCGTCACGACTTCTCCTCGCCCACCGAACTCGGTGTCTCCATCGTCCACGCCGTCGAGACGGCCGTCGACGAGGACCTCGAGACGTTCGAGCCCCTGTACGACGTCGTCGACCCCGACGCGCTCGAGGCGGTCTTCGGTCCCGTCAGCGGCACTCCCGACGCGAGCCGACTCGAAGTCCGGTTCAGCTACCACGGGCTCGACCTGGCCGTCTCCGGCGACGGGAGCATCGCAGTCGTCTCGGACGCGAACTGACCACCCGACGGACGGACTGCAGGCACTCTCGGTTCCACCCTCTCCACACATGACGAGACGCTGTCAGTATGGTTTTATATCACCCGGCGTCCTACTGCCGCCGGGCGCAGAGAGTCCAGGCGTTATGTATCAAGAGAAAGTAACGAAACTCGATAACTTGTCGTACGCGGTCCCGAGCACGACCTCATGAACGAATCGTTCGTAATCCTCCACGTCGACGACGACGAGAGCTGTCTGCAGCTGTCGCGCTCGTCGTTCGAGCGTGCCCTCTCGGACGTCGAGGTCGTGACCCGAACCGACCCGGACGAGGCGCTCGCGACGCTCGGCGTCGAGTCGGTCGACGCCGTCGTCTCGGACTCGGTCGACCTGGCGGACGGCACCCCGTTCGTGGAGGCCGCCCGGAACGCGTATCCGGACCTCCCCATCGTGCTCTACACCGGGCGCGAGTTCACCGACGCCGCCCCCGTCATCACGCGGGCCGGGGTCTCCGAGTACGTTCAGAAACGCGCGGGCACCACGGTGCAGGACCTCGTCGGCCGCGTCGAACGTCTCGTCGACGAGGCGGGGTCGCGTTCGTCCACCGACCGGTTCCGGTACACGCCCCCGAACCGTGACGACGACTCGACCGGCGAGACCACTCCCTCCGACACCGTCGCCACCGACGAGTGGACCGAACTCGCCTGCTGCGACCCGACGTCGGTGGACGACCTCGTCGTGACGCTCGTCGACGTCCTCGGCGACCGGGCCGACGAACGTCCGCTGGTCGAACTGTTCGACGCCGAGGCGCTCGCTCGCGTCTTCGAGTCGCCCGCAGACGACGACGCTCGCGTTCAGATACACCTCCGACTCGACACGCACGAAGTCGTCATCACCGCCGACGGCGTCGTCGCCAGCCGTCCCTCCACCCCCGCGTAGGTTCCGCCCGTCCCGACTCAGGTCCGGTCGAGTTCGTCGAACGACGAGACCCGGTGGTCCGCGAGGACACAGTGTCCTCGCCGCTCCGGTGGGTGTCTCTCGACGTGGATTCCGTCGAGACCAGCGTTCCACGCCGCGCCGATGTCGCTCGCACCGTCCCCGGCGAGGACGCCGCGTGCCCCTGCTGGGACGTCGAGCTGCGACAGCGTGTACTCGACCGGTGCCGGGTCGGGCTTCCAGCCGACTTCGGACGTACAGCACAGCACCGCGTCGAACCAGTCGCGAATGTCGAGGTGGTCGAGGACCGGCTCCGCGAGGAACTCCTGGCAGTGCGTCACGAGACCGATGGGACGGCCCGCGCGCTGGACGTCGCGGACGAGTGCGGCCGCGTCGTCGTGGAGGTAGGTCGCCTCCGCACGGACGAACGGGTCCTCCTCGTCGTGGAAGACGGGCCAGAACTCCGCGGGGTCGATGCCCCAGGCTCGGAGCTGTGGGTCGCGCGCGCCGTTGAGGCCGTGCCAGATGATTTCGGCCTCCCGGTCGGAGAACTCTCTGCCCAGGCGGGTGCCGACGCGCTCGAACACGTCGCGCGTGTACGCCCAGTCGGCGTCGACAATTGTCCCGTCGAGGTCGAACAGCCAGACGTCGTACTCGCCGGCGACCATCACCCTGAGGATGGTGACGAAGTGGTAAGTCGTTTGTGCCCCAGCTCTCGGTCGTGAGAACCGCCAGTCCGTCACCCGGACGCTAGTCCCGCACCCGGATGGACGAGCCGAGGTGGTTGTGTCGCACCTCGTGCACCGAGTCGGCGTTGTACCGGTCGAGTTCGGCGGCGACGGCGTCGGCCCACGCGTCGTCGTACCGCTCGCTCACCACGCACTCGCTGAACGAGACGTGGTCGACCGGGACGGAGAGCCACTCCTCCATCACCTCGCGGAACCGGCGCTCGTCGGTCAACTCCCCGCGCCAGAGCCACTCCTCGAAGAACCGCCACCGCCCCTCTTCGTCACCCGGTTCGGCGGCGGGGTAACGGACGACTGTCTCGAACGTCCCCGGGTCGGTCTCGACGCCGGGCCCGTCCAGTCGGAACCGGACGCGGAACACGTACCACGCCTCCGGGCCGTCCGTTCGGTTCGTCTCCACGTTATCGCTCGTCGTTGAACAGGTTCGCCAGTCGGATGTCCTTGTCCGTCACGCCACCCTCCTCGTGGCTGGTCAGGCGCACCTCGACGGTCTGGTAGCCGATGATTATCTCGGGGTGGTGGAACTCCTCCTCTGCGACTTCGCCGACGTGTGTCGCGAAGGTGACGCCGTCGAGGTAGTCGTCGAAGTCGTACGTCCGGGTAATCTCGTCGCCGTCACGTTCCCAGCCGTCGGGAAGCCGCTCGTCGACCTCGTCGTCGGAGAGCAGTTCGGCCATACCCGTGGGTCGTCGCCGCGTGGGTTAACTGTTCGGTCTATCCCGCCTAATCGTCGCTCAGGCGGTCGACGACGTGCTGTGGGACTTCGGCGTCGTCGGGAATCGCCTCGGGCATCTCGCTCCTGGGCAGCGCCGGGGGGTCGCCGCCGAACTCGGGGTCGAACAGCTGCATCGCGGTCTGGATGGTGGTCCAGTCGTCGGCGGCGGCGGCCTCCCGGAGGCTCTTCGTCGGCGCCGCGAGCAACTGGTTGACGATGGTGTCGGCCAGCGCGCCCACCGTCTCGCGCTGTTCGTCGGTGAGTTCGCCCTGTGACTCCAGTTTCCGAAGCGCCGTCTCGACCTCGCTCTGCTTCATCCGCTCGGCGTTCTCGTACATCGCCCCGATGGCCTCGTCGGCCCGGTTGCGTTTGAACCGCTCCATCAGGTGGGTGAACTCCGCGTCGATCATCTCCTCAACGCGTTCGGCCGCCACCCGACGCCGCTCGTGGGTCTCGTCGGTCACCGACTCGAGCGCGTCGATGTCGCGGACGGTCACGCCCTCTAGCGAGTCGACTGCCGGGTCGATGTCGCGTGGCTGGGCGATGTCGACGAGGAGCGTCGCCCCCGCCCCGGCGAGCATCGCGTCGTCGAGGACGTAGTCGGGGCTGGCAGTCGCGCTCACGACGAGGTCCGCCTCCCCGACTGCGGCCGCGAGTGCGTCGAGACCGATCGCGCTCGCCGCACAGGTCACGTCCCGGGCGACGTGTTCGGCGTGTGGCACCGTCCGGTTCGCGACCAGCAGTCGCGGGACGCCGGCGGCGTCGAGCGCACGCGCGGCCAACAGCCCCATCTCGCCCGCGCCGACGACGAGCGCCGTCGTCTCGGTCAGGTCGAGGTGTCGCTCCGCCAGTCGGACCGCAGCGGACCCGAGCGAGACGACACCCTCGTTGATGGCCGTCTCGGACCGGGCGCGTTCGCCGACGTGGAGCGCCTTCGTCAACGCCTCGTCGAGCGTCGGCCCGACGCCGCCGACGGCGCGCGCCTCCTCGAGCGCGGTCCGGAACTGGCCCAGGATCTGGTCCTCGCCGAGGACGAGCGACTCCAGTCCGGCGGCGACCCGCATCAGGTGCCGGATGGCCGCCTCGTGGTCGAGGTCGACGACGGCCCCGTCACGAACGTCGGGGGCGAAGTCGCGCAGGGCGCGTCGGCCGGCGGCCGCGTCGTCGGTGACGACGTACGCCTCGGCACGGTTGCACGTCCGCAGCGCGAACGCCTCTTCGACCCCCTCGCGGGCGAGGAGGTCACGGACGGTCTCGCGCTCGGAGTCGCCCTCGACCCGTTCGATCTCGTCGACGCTCGCGTCGACGTGCGAGACGCTCACGCCCGTGATGACGTTTCGGCTCCCGCTCATGGGCGCTCGTGCTCCGGTTCCGAGGGGTTCGTGGTCTCGATTCCAATCACGTCCTCTGCTACTTTTCGAGCGTTCGTCGTGCCCGTACGTAAAGCCTTCCAAACGCGCGACGACCGCACGACGCGACGCATCGTCTCCCGGCGTTCGGTGGGGGTGAGGTCGCGCGTCTTCAGGTCCGCGCGCAACTCGCGGGTCAGGTCCGCCATCGCTCCCGCCCCCGCCAACTCGCCGTCGAGTCGCTCGCGCAGGTACTTCGAGAGCGCCGGGCTGGCACCCCCGGTCGTGATGGCGACCGAGACGGTGCCGTCGTCGACCGTCGCGGGGACGACGACGCTCCCGACGTCGCGCTCGCCCGCCCGGTCGGTCCGGTTGACGAGGACGTTCCGGGCGCGTGCCGCCGTGGCGACGGCCGCGTTTACCTCCTCGCTGTCGGTGGCGGCGACGACCAGCGCCGGGTCCACCCGGTCGATCCAGTCGGGGACCGCGTCGGGCGTCGGCGCGTCGCGGACGAGTTCGATACCCGGCCCCGTCGACTCCGACTGCGACCACGTCTCGTGGGTCGCCTCCCGCGCCGTGTGCGTCTCGGCGAGGCCGTCGGTGAAGTCGGGGCTCACGACGACGACGGACGCCTCCGCGGCGAACCGGCGTGCCTTCCGTTCACCGACCCGGCCGCCGCCGAAGACGAGGACGGTCTGGTCGGTGAAGTCGTGGACGAGTGGGATCATGTCGTGTGGTGTGCTCGGTTCAGGCGTCGTCGGCCTCGGTCGTCGGTTCGGCCTCTTCGCTCGTGTTCGCGTCCGCGCGCTCGTCGAGGCGGATGCCCGTCTTCTTCAGGATGCGCGTCGAGAACAGCGTGTCCCAGTCGTCGTCGCCGACGTCCCAGTACTCGGCCATCGTCTCGCGCACCTGTTCGACCCGTTTCGCGGACTCCTCCTCGGACCGCCCGTGCGTCATCGCGAAGAAGTTGTACGGCCAGACGCCCTCGTGACGCGGCCGCTGGTAGCAGTGGGTGACGAACTCGAGTGCGGCGACGGCGGGACCGACCGTCTCGACCAGTTCGTCCGGGACGTTCCAGACGGTCATGCCGTTCTCGGTGTACCCGAGGGCGTAGTGGTTCGGGACGACGCCCACGCGCCGAATCTTCCCCTCGCTGACGAACCGCTTCAGCGTCTCCCGCACCCACTCGACGTCGACACCGAGTGCCTCGGCCACGTCCCGGTACGGCGTCGCGGTGACGGGGAGGCCACCCTGCACTTCGAGCACGAGGTCGCGCTCGTCGGGCGTGAGCGTCGTTCTCCCGTCGAGTTCGACCGCCGGGCCGAGGTCCGAGAGGTCGACGCCTTCCTCGAACAGCGGGCCGTCGACGAAGAACTTCGCCTCGACGCGGAACTCCCGCTCCTTGGGGAGGTTGTACGTCGGTTGGCCCGTCTCCTCTTCGATGGCCGCGAGCACCTCGTCGACCCGCGACGCGTCGGCGACGCTCACCACGAACCACATGTTCAGGTGCGGGTGTTCGCGCTCGTAGTTGTGGGCCACCTCCCGGTGACTGTTCACCTGATCCGCCACCTCGTCGAAGCGCTCCGGCGGCGCGTGCATCGCGACGAGCGTCGCGGTGCCGCCGATTTCCTCGGCGTTGACGAGCGGGCCGAACCGTGAGAGGACACCCGTCTCGTCGAGGTGGCGGACGCGCTCGACGAGCGTCTCGGCGTCGACGTCGACGCCACGCTCGCAGAGCGCCGCGGCGGCCGCCTCGAAGGGCCGTTCGACCACCGGGAATCCCCCCTGGAAGGCGTTCACGACTGCGCGGTCGAGCCGCGTCAACTCCGCGTCCACCGTCTTCATATCCGACCCTCCGTGCGAGGAGCAGTTAAGCGTCTCGTCCCGGTTCTCACCGACCGAAACCCGTTCACTCCGTCCCCTCGTCGTCGGTCCGGACGGTCGTCACCCGGTCGACGTGGTCGAGCGCCTCGACGGCCTCGACGACCGACGCCTGGTCGACGCCCGCCTCGTAGTAGAACACGAGGTCGAACGTGCCCGCGCGCAGGAGTTGCTGACACTCCCAGACGAACTCGTCGTCGTCCAGGGTGAGCCCCTGGAACTGGTTCGAGGCGAACTCCGTGGTGTCGTTGCCGGCGTAGATGTACGACTCGCCCTTGCCGGCGTGGCTGGCAATGACGTCGTTGAGGTCGACGGTGAGTTCGTGCATCTCCAGGTCCTCGTTCCCTTCGAGGTCCGTGTGGACGATGAGTCCGACGAGTTCGATGTCGCCGGGTTCGATGAGCGCCTTCGTCCGCCGGTAGAGGTCCTCGTCGTAGACGTCGGCCATACGTCCGACTCGGTGAGACGGGCATTTACTGGTGACGATAGCTGTCGCGCCTCGTGGGGGCGCCGAACGTCGCCCGGGCCGACCGCAGCGCCGAACAAAAGACACATATCGGCGGCGGCGAGAGTCGTGTCACATGTTGCGCTGGGTGCGGACGCAGTTAGAGCAGGCGTACGTCCGCCACCTCGACCGAGCCATCGAGGACGGACCCACCCACGTCGCCATCATCCAGGACGGCAACCGACGCTACGCGAGACAGCAGGGCGGCGAGGCACCGGACGGCCACCGCGCCGGCGCCGAGACCACCGAACAGGTGCTCAACTGGTGTCAGGAACTCGGCATCGAGGAACTCACCATCTACGCCTTCTCGACCGAGAACTTCGAGCGCCCGCCCGAAGAGCGCGAACCGCTGTTCGACCTCATCGAGTCGAAGCTGTACGAACTGGCCGACGCCGACCGCGTCCACGACAACGGGATGCGCATCCGTGCCGTCGGCCAGGTCGACCGCCTCCCCGAGCGCCTCCGCGAGGCGGTCGACTACGCCGAGGAGCGGACGCGGGGACACGACTCGTTCAATCTTAACGTCGCGCTCGCCTACGGCGGACGGGCCGAACTCCTCGGTGCCGCCCGGGACGTCCTCCGCGCCGTCGCCGACGGTGACCTCGCCGCGGGCGACGTCGACGTCGACGCCATCGACGCCCGACTCGCGGGCCAGCCGGTACGGGACGTCGACCTCATCATCCGGACGGGCGGCGACGAGCGCACCTCGAACTTCCTGCCGTGGCACGCGAACGGTAACGAGGCGGCGGTGTTCTTCTGTGCGCCGTACTGGCCGGAGTTCTCGAAACCCGACTTCCTCCGTGCCATCCGGACGTACGAGTCCCGCGAGGAGTCGTGGCGCCACACCCGAACGGAGCGCGCGGTGGCGCTCGTCCGGGCCGTCGCCGAGACCGAACTGGCGGAGGCACGAACGGTGTCGGCCCGTCTGCGCGAACAGCTCTCGACGACTGCGGCCCGCGAACTCAACGCCGAACTCGAGCGGCACGATAACGGCCAGGGACAGCGTGAGAGCGAGGCCGGTTACGCGGACTGACGACCCTGACCCTGCCGTTCGGGTGGTCGCGTTACCCTGTGGCCGTCTGAACGCCGGACGGGTGAGACGACACATCACTCGTCGCGTGTACTCTGAGCGAGAGCGACGCCCCCGACACGCTCGCAACACGCCGTGACTCGGTCGGGTCGACGTTCTCACACCCCTTCGATCGGTCGCTCGTCTCAGCCCTCCGTGCCGCCGTCGCTGCGACGTCATCGTCCCCGGTGACGAGACGTCCGACGAGGCGCGCACAGAGCCGTGTGACTGCGGTCGGGTCTGTACTGAATCGCGCTCGGGAACAGTGCAGTGCAGAGCGCACCGCGCGAGTCGGTCACGGACGAACCCATGGTCGACGGCCTGGCTCTCGGCCTCGGACTCTCTCTCGTGTATTCCACGTCGGCGGGCCATGGTGCGACCGGGGTCCGGCTACTCTCCATTTCGAAAACGTATGCAGTCATTGTCAACTGTTCGCACATGTTCTACTCGTGTCGGATAATATATAGGACTAAACAACCACCTCCGAACGTGTGAGGCGTGAAGCGATCACAACAGACGAGCGACCTCGGGCGCCGAGCGGTCTTGGGGCTCACCGGTGGAACCGTCTTCGGACTACTTACGGGCACGGCCGTCGCGCGCGGCGACTCGGCTGCGTCGGACGGCGCGGCGATTACACCCCAGGTTGAGGGTGAGGCCTCGGGGTACGAGAACCTCAAACTGGAACAGATCGGTCGGTACGAGTCGAATCTCTTCGACGAGGGCGGGGCCGAGATTATCTCCTACCACGCCCCCACCCAGCGACTGTTCGTGATTAACGCGAACCTCGGCGGCGTCGACGTGCTCGACGTCACGGGCGTCGACGCCTACGACGGCTCGAATCCGGCTGATCTCACGAGGGTCGGTCAAATCGATGCCGTGGCGGCCTCCGGCGTGAGTTCCGCGAACAGCGTCGCGACGTCCGAGGACCTCGTCGCCGTCGCGCTCGAAGCGGACACCGCACAGGACCCCGGACAGGTCGGCTTCTACGACCCGGAGACGCTCGAATCGATGGGCACGGCACCGGTCGGCGCACTCCCGGACAAGGTCACCTTCACCCCCGATGGAACCAAGGTGCTCGTCGCGAACGAGGCCGAGCCGACCAGCAACTACGCGTACGACCCGCAGGGCTCTGTCAGCATCGTCGACGTCTCCGACGGCGTCGACGCGGCCACGGTCGACACCGCGGACTTCACCCGCTTCAACGGCCGCGAGGACCAGCTCCGACAGCAGGGAATCCGTATCTTCGGTCCGAACGCGAGCGCGGCACAGGACTTCGAGCCCGAGTACGTGACGATCAGTGACGACTCGACGACGGCGTGGGTCTCCCTCCAGGAGAACAACGCCATCGCCGAAATCGACATCAAGAACGCACGGGTCCGCAAACTCCTGCCGCTCGGGTTCAAGGACTACAGCCTGACGGGGAACGAACTCGACGCCAGCAACGAGGACGGCGGGGTCAACATCCGCAACTGGCCGATTCACGGCATCCTCCAGCCCGACGCGATTGGCGCGTACAGCCCCAACGGCAAGACGTACATCGTGACGGCCAACGAGGGGGACAGCCGCGACTACGACTCGTACAGCGAGGAGGCAGAGGTGGCCGACCTCCGACTCGACCCCGACGCGTTCGACTTTGACGAGATCGACGGTATCGACAGCGTCGAGGAGCTCCAGGCCCCCGAGAACCTCGGTCCGAAGGGCGTGACGACGACGCTCGGCGACGTCGACGGCGACGGCCTCTACGAGGAGATCTACGTCTTCGGCGGCCGCTCGTTCAGCATCTTCACCACGCAGGGCGAGCGGGTGTTCGACAGCGGGAGCGACTTCGAGGACATCACCGCCGAGCGGTTCGGTGACGACTTCAACAACGACAACACGGAGAACACGGGTGACAGCCGGAGCGACAACAAGGGTCCCGAGCCCGAAGGTCTCACCATCGGGCAGATCGGCGGCCGCTACTACGCGTTCATCGGCCTCGAACGCGTCGGCGGGGTCATGGTGTACGACATCACCGACCCCGAGTGTGCGACGTTCGTCGACTACGTCAACAACCGGGACTTCGACTTCGACATTCAGGATGAAATCGCGGACGGTACTGCCGATGCTGGCGCCGCTGGCGATCTCGGCCCGGAGGGGCTGGACTTCGCCACCGCAGAGGAGAGCCCGATCGACGACCCCCTCGTCTTCGTCGGCCACGAGATCAGCGGGACGACGGCGGTGTTCCGCGTCGTGAGCGACGACAGTGACGACGATCAGCGGGAATCGTCGTGTGCCGCTGACTCACCCGGTAACGGTAACGGAAACGGCAACGATAACTAGCGCGCGAGCGGAAACGGCCGAGGCGCCTCCGCCCAACGAACTGGGCCTCGGTCCTCGTTCCGTGTCCGAACTCCCGAGTTGCGTGTTCGTCTTCCACCGTCCCCGTGTTCCGCCGGCGCTCGGCGTCCGACCACCATCGCGCACCACCCGACAGGCTCGAACTACCGTCCGAACCGCCTGTTCCGGTTCTGGTAGTCCAGCACTGCCCGGAGGTAGTCCCGCCGGCGGAAGTCGCGCCAGTTGACGTCGGTGAAGTACAGTTCGGCGTAGACCGACTGCCAGATCATGAAGTCTGAGAGCCGTTCGGCCCCCGTCTTGATGACGAGGTCCGGTTCCTCGCGGAAGACGAGGCGGTCCTCGATGTCCGTCTCGTCGATGGCCTCGATGTCCGCCTCGTCGAGGTCACCGCTGTCGACTGTCTCCGCGAGCGCCCGCACCGCCTCGGCGAACTCGTGTTTCCCACCGAGGCCGACGCTCACCTGGATGGGTTCGGTCGCCGGTTCGGTGTCGCCCGGCTGTCGGACCGCCAGCGGGCGCGGGGCGTCGACTTCGAGCAGTTCCCGTTCGAGGGTCGGCACCACGGCCTCGTCGAGGACGCTCACCGAGATGGTGACGCGCTCGGCCCCGTACTCGAACGCCCACGAGAGGAACTCCTCCAGGGTCGCGTACGCGCCCTGTTCGAGCAGGTCCCGCTCGGTGATGATGACGGCGACGTGCGCCGGCGGCTCTTCGGGGTGGAGGCGGTGGCGGACGGCGAGGTACCAGTCGTACAGGCCCACGTCCCCTGGTCACCACCCGGGAACTAAATCCCGTCGGGTCCTTTCGGCCTTCGGCCTTACTTCCCCGACGACTTCCCACTCGCTGACGCTCGTGGGAATCCCGTCGAGTCCGTTCGCTCCGCCCATCCATCCGACGTAGTCACGTTCGCCGACTCACGGCTTCGCCGCTCGTCTCCTCGCGACGCTGCCGCGCCGCGCGCCGCTCACGTGACTCCCGTCGAGTCCGTCCTGCCGTGGTCCGCGTCGTCCTGCCTTCGTGCTGGCCCCCCCCGGCCCACTCCGCCTCGGTCTCTCGGGGCGTCCGACGGACCGCCGCCATGTCGGTCGAATCGGTGTCGGGACCGTTAAGTGTTCGTCCGGGGAACCAAGCGGTGTGACATCGACGCTCCGGCGGGCAGGCGGCTTCGCCGCCGTGGGCACGCTCTCGCTCGCAGCGCCCGCGCTCGGCGTGGCCGCGGCCGCCCCGTTCGCGGCCGTCGCGCTCCTCGCGGCGTTCGTCATCACCGACGGGCCGCTGTTCGAACTCTTCGCCCGGCCCGGCGACCGCGAGGACGGCCGACTCAACGGCCTCGCGAGCGTCGCCCTCGCCGCGACCGGTCTCGCCCTCCTCGCGACGGTCCCGCGCGAACCGATGCCGGTCACCGTCTTCGTCGCCACCGTCGTGGGCGTCACCTACGGCAACCTCGGGGGACAACTCGCCACCACGCGGCGGGAGGGCCCGTTCGTCACCGTCGCCGGCTTCGCCGCCCTCGGGTTCCCCGCGGCCGTCGCCGGACAGGTCGTGGTCACGATGGTGGCCGGCGCGGCGGGCCCCTCGGCGCTCGTCGCCGCCGCTCCCGAGTTCGTCTTCGTCGCCGCCGTCACGACGCTCGTCGCCGCGCTCGTCCGCTCGGCGCTGTACGAACGGGACGACCCGGTCGTGCTCCTGTCGACGGGCATCCTCGCGTGGGTGTTCGACGCGCTCGTCGTGAACGTCGACCCCGTGGGAATCGCGCTCGCCATCGCCGTCACCGTCGCGCTCGGGTACGCCTCCTACGCGCTCGGGACCGCCTCGGTGACGGGGATGCTCACGGGCGTCCTCCTCGGACTGCTCACCGTCGTGCTCGGCAGTTTCGGCTGGTTCGTCGTCCTCATCGCGTTCTTCTCGGTCGGCGGCCTCTCGACGAAGTTCCGCTACGAGGAGAAACTCGACCGCGGTGTCGCCGAGGACAACGAGGGCGCCCGCGGGTCGTCGAACGTCCTCGGCAACGCCGCCGTCGCGTTCATCGCCGTCGTCGGGTTCGCCGCCTCGTCGCGTCTCTCGCTCGGCGGCCCCACAGTCACCGCGTTCGGCTTCGCCTTCGCCGGGTCTCTCGCGGCCGCGATGAGTGACACGCTCTCCTCGGAAATCGGCGGCCTGTACGACCGCCCACGGCTCATCACGACCCTCGAACCGGTCCCGCCCGGCACCGACGGCGGCGTCACCTGGCAGGGGGAAGTCGCCGGTGTCGTGGGCGCGGCGTTCGTCGCCGGACTCGCGCTCGTCCTCATGCCGCTCCCGGGGCCGGCCGCGCTCGTCACGGGCACCGTCACCGTCGGCGGCATCGCGGGGATGACCGTCGACAGTCTCCTCGGCGCGACGCTCGAAGGTGACCGCATCGGCAACGAGGCCGTCAACCTCCTCGCGACGCTCGCCGGTGCGCTCGTCAGCGGCGGCGTCGCGCTCGCGTTGCTCGTCTGACTGTCGCGACGTCGGCACACCGAACACCGATACCGATGACTCCCCGTCCCACCGTCCGTCACGCCGTCCCGGCCGACGAACCGCGCCTCCACGACCTGCAGCGACACCTCGACGAGCAGGCTCCGGCGCTCCTCGACGCGGTGCTCTCGGGGGTGTTCGGGGAGTGTCTCGTCGCCGTCGACGACGCGGACCGACCGGTCGGCTACCTGCTCGCCGTCGACGGCGACGGTGACCCGCCCGTCCCGTCGGCGTCCGAATCCGCCGTCGGCGACGTTCCACCGGTCGGCGGCGACGCACGGTCCGGCGACGACACGCCCACGGTCCACGTCGCCGAACTCGTCGTCGCACCCAGCGCCCGGCGGAACGGCCACGCCTCCGCGCTCCTCGCGACGCTCCTCTCCGTACACCCGGGGGAGACGGTGACGCTCACCGTCTCGTCGGACAACGACGCGGCGCTGTCGCTCTACGAGGGGTTCGGGTTCGAGCGGCTGCGAGAACTCCCGGACCTCTTCGACGACGGGCCCGGACGCTTACTCGCTCGCCGGCCGCGGTCCGAGTAACTGCTCGGCGGTCCGGATGCGGACGCTCACCGGGCGCTTGACGAACTCGCCGAGCGAGCGTCCGACGACGTGCTCCGTCCCGCGCTGGGCGGCCACGTCGAGGAGTCGCTGCGTCACCTCGCCGTCGACGAACACGGCGTACGGTGGGTCCGCGACGTCTTTCAGGAGTTCGAACGCCTCCTCGGCCGGCCCCGACGCGACTTCCCGGAGCGAGTCGTCCGTCAGGCGGACCTGGCCGGTCTCCGCCGCGATAACGTCGCGCGTGACGCCCCGGAGGGTGCCGACGTCCTCGTCGGCGTCCGCGGCGGCTCCGGCGTCCTCTGCGTCCTCGGCATCCGCGTCGTCTCCCTCGGCGGTGTCGACGTCCGGGTCCGTGGTCGATGCTTCAGACCCCCCGCCGTCGGACCCAGCGTCGCGCTCTGTCTCGGGTCCGTCGTCGGCGTCGGGACCGGTCGGCTCCGAGGTGGCCGACGGGGCCGTCGTCCTCCCGGTCCCCGACGTGACGACCCCGCCGGCCCCGTCCGTCTCGGCGACGGTTGCCGTCGACCCCTCGTCCGTTTCGGCCCCGGTGCCGGCGTCCCCTCCGGGCTCTCCGTCGGCGTCGGGTTCCCCCGCCGGTGCTTCGTCGTCGGGAGCCGTCCGACCGGCCGCGTCGTCGTCCGACACGGCGTCGACGACTGCCTCGGTCACGTCGTCGCTCCCCGCCGCGAACGTCTCGTAGGGGACCTTGTTCCGGAGCGCCGAGGTCACCGCGGCCCGGTCGAGGTCCTCGACCGACGCCGACTCCGGCGCGAACGCGACGTAGTCGACGTTCCCCACCTGCACGAGTTCGCGCAGGATGAGTTCCCCGCCGCGGTCACCGTCGAGGAACGCCGTCACGGTGCGGTGCTGGGTGAGGTCCGCCACCGCCTCGGGGACGTTCGTCCCCTCGACGGCGATGGCGTTCTTGATACCGTACTTGAGGAGCGTGAGGACGTCCGCTCGCCCCTCGACGACGACGATGGCGTCGGAGTCGACGACGTTGGGGCCGGCAGGGAGCCCCTCGTACTCGGTGATGTCCTCGACGCGGACGCTCTCGCGCACCTCGTCGAGTATCTCGGTGGAGGTCATGATGCTCTCGCTGAACGACTCCGCGAGGAGTTCCTTCGCCCGTTCGACGACCTCTCTCCGCTTGGCCTCGCGGACGTCTTCGATGTCGGTGACGCGGACCTCCGACCGGCACGGTCCCACTCGCGTGATAGTCTCGAGCGACGCGGCGAGAATCGACGTCTCGACGCGGTCGAGGCTCGTCGCGATGGTGATGTGACCGAACGACTGCCCGCCTTCGCTGTCGATTTCGACGTCGATTCGCCCGACTTTCGAGGACTGCTGGAGGTCTCTGAGGTCCAGCTCGTCGCCGAGTAGGCCCTCCGTCTGTCCGAAGATGGCACCGACGACGTCGCTCCGTTCGACGATGCCGTCCGTCGTGATGGCCGCGTGAATGAGGTATTTGGATGTGTCGTCCATGGCTCGTGTCGCGTGGTGATGGTGCCCCCAGGGTGGAGGCGATGATGGTGATGGTGACGAGGTCGCGGTCGGTCCCGCGACTGACCGTATACTAGCCGCTCGGCGTGGAAATACCTATCGTGATGCTGACGGCTCTCCTGTCGCGCGGGTTACCGGATAGAGAGCCAGTCGGCCGCCGCACGCACCGTTCGGGCGGGCGCTGCGGGGTCGTCGTGTTCGAAGACGACCCACTCGACGCCCGCCTCCGCCGCCGCCGCGAGGACGCCACCGAGGTCGACGTCACCGACACCGAGGTCCACGGGGACGGCGCCACGCGGGGCGGCACTGTCGACGCGGACGTCCTTCAGATGCACGAGCGGCATCCGCTCGCCGAACCGCTCGACGAGCGAGACGGGGTCGGCCCCGGCGGCCGTCGCCCACCCGACGTCCAACTCGAACCCCAGGCGGGCGGTGGCGTCGACGACCCGCTCGAACGTCCCCGACGCGAACTCGAACTCGTGGTTGTGGTACAGCAACCGCCCACCGGCGTCCTCGACCCGGGCGGCGAGCGCGTCGAGTCGCGTCGCCGTCTCGTCGACCTCCCCCGGCCGGAACGACTCCTCGGCGACGATGGGAACGACGACGGTGTCGGTTCCGGCCGTTCGCACCCGTTCGACTACGCCGCCCGGGTCGGCCGCCACCGTCTCGACGTCGACGTGGGCCGCCGCGACGTCGAGGTCGAGGGCGGCGACTCCGTCCGGTGGGTCGACGCCGACGAGTTCGACCCCCGTGAAGCCCGCCTCGGCGACGACTCGACAGCGGTCCGCCGCCGGGAGCGCCCGGAGGGAGTACAGCTGTGTCGCGTACTGCATACGCGTCGGTCGCCCGGCGGTGACAAAAAGTGTCGCTCCCGTCCCCGCCCCTCGTCTCGGGTCCCTCTCGGGTCGCTCCGCCGAGGCCTCGCCGCCGCCGCCTCCACGAACGAGTCGACTCCCCCATCCAGGCTCTGTGAAGAAAAATTCTCTTCAACACTGCCCACCGAACCAAGGATAGCAACATTTAGGTGTGTCTGTCGATTATCTTCCACTCATGAGCCGACCGAGAACAGATTACCTCTGGATAGTGGTCTTCGCCCTGCTCGTCGTCGGGGCGATTCCGTGGTTCCTGTGGGGCGACGCGACAGTGGTCGCCGGCCTCCCCGTGTGGCTGTGGTGGCACGTCGGCTGGATGGTGCTCGCGGCGGGCGCGTTCGCGCTGTTCACCCGCGGCGCGTGGGACCGCGGGATGGGGGTGCGACATGGCTGACCTCGGCCTCTCACTCGGCATCGTCGCCGCGTACCTCGTCGTCGCGCTGGCCGTCGGCCTGCTCGCGTACCGGCTGACGGGCAGCGAGGCGGAGGACTACTACCTCGCCTCGCGCTCGATGGGGACCGTCGTCCTCCTCTTCACCACGTTCGCGACGCTGCTCTCCGCGTTTACCTTCTTCGGCGGGCCGAACCTGGCCTACGGTGCCGGCCCCGAGTGGATTCTCGTGATGGGCCTCATGGACGGCGTCCTCTTCGCCATCCTCTGGTACGTCGTCGGCTACAAGCAGTGGCTCGTCGGCAAGGCGTTCGGCTACGTCACCCTCGGGGAGATGCTGGGCGACCGCTTCGGGTCGACCGGCCTGCGAGCGCTCGTCGCTGCCGTCTCGCTGTTCTGGCTGTTCCCGTACGTCATGCTCCAGCAGGTGGGCGGCGGACAGGCGCTCGTCGGCCTCACCGACGGGGCCGTCCCCTACTGGGCCGGCGCGGCGCTCATCACGGTGTTCATGATCGTCTACGTCGTCGTCGCCGGACTCCGAGGCGTGGCGTGGACCGACACGCTCCAGGGCGTCTTCATGCTCGGCATCGTCTGGGTCGCCGCCGCGTGGGTCGTCACCGGCGTCGGCGGCCTCTCGGCAGTCGGGGCCCAGTTGGCGGCCGAGAAGCCCGAGTTCGTCTCGCTCGGCGGCGGTCTCTACTCGCCGCAGTGGATGATCTCCACGGCGGTCACCATCGCGTTCGGCGTCACGATGTTCCCACAGATCAACCAGCGCTTCTTCGTCGCGAAGGACGACCGCGTGCTGAAGCGCTCGTTCGCGCTGTGGCCCGTCCTCGTCCTCCTGCTGTTCGTCCCCGCCTTCCTGCTCGGGTCGTGGGCGGCCGGCCTCGGCGTCGCCGTTCCCGAGGGGGGGAACGTCATCCCTGCACTCCTGAACGAGTACACGCCCGCCTGGTTCGCGGCGCTCGTCATCGCGGGCGCGATGGCCGCGATGATGTCCTCCTCGGACTCGATGCTCCTGTCGGGGTCGTCGTACCTCACCCGTGACCTCTACCGCCCGCTGGTGAACCCCACGGCCTCGGCGACGAAGGAGGGCTGGGTCGCCCGCCTCGGCGTCGTCGGCTTCGCGCTCGCGTCGTTCGTCGCGTCGCTGTTCGTCGCCGGTGGCGGTGGCGGCGGGTTCGGCCTCCTCGTCAGTATCGGCGACACCGCCTTCGGCGGCTACGCCCAGCTCGCCCTGCCAGTGATGCTCGCGCTCTACTGGGCGCGGACGACCCGGCCGGGGATGATTGCCGGCGTCCTCGGGTCGCAGGCGTTCTACCTCGCACACGTCTTCGGGCCGCTCCCGACCACCTACCTCGGGTGGGACTTCGCGCTCTACGGGATGCTCCTCTCGCTCGTCCTGACGGTGGGCGTCTCGTTCGTCACGACGGCCGCACCCGGGGAGAACGCGGCGCGGTTCACCGACACCGACGCGCTCCAGGCCGACTGACGTCCGCTCCCCTCGTCGCCTGGCCGGTAACTAGAAGCTGTCACCACGAGTGCAGCTCCCATGGAGCCGATTCCCGCGGACGTCCACGACCTGTTCGAGAAAGCCACCTTCGCGCACTTCGCGACGATGACGCCGTCGGGGTACCCGCACGTCACGCCCGTCTGGGTCGACTACGACGACGAGACGGGCCACCTGCTCGTCAACACCGAGCGCGAGCGGCGCAAGACGAAGAACGTCGAGGGCAACCCGAAAGTCGGGGTGAGCATGGTCGACCCCGAGAACCCGTACCGGTTCCTCTCCGTCTTCGGCGACGTCGACGAGATTACTACCGAGGGCGCACGCGACCACATCGACGTCCTGGCGGGGCGGTATCTGGGCGAGGAGGAGTACCCGAACCCCGTCCAGTCGGAGCGGGTCATCCTCCGCATCGCGCCCGGGCGGGTGTTCACCGGACAGTGACCGTCACTCCCGGCGTCGGACGCTCCACCGCTTTCGACTTCGGACGGTTCGCCGTGGAGAACACCACGCACGTCGACCGTCTCTCCTCCCAGTTCGAAGTACATTTGTCGCTCGCGCCGAACGCTCGAGTATGAACGAATCGGGCTTTTCGGACCTCCTCGACCAGGAGACGCTCGCAGCGCGCGTCGACAGCGACGAGGCGCCCGACTGGGTCGCCGCCCACTGGACCTCGTTCCGTGACGGCCTCCTCGGGGACCGGAACGGGTCGCCGTTCCCCTGTTTCTTCGGCGTCGAGTCGGTCGAGAAGGGGTGGCCGCTCTACTCGACCGTCGAGTCGCTCACCGACAAGGACGCCCTCCTGACCTTCCGCGACACCCTCCTGGAGTACCTCGCGACCTACGAGGACCACGCGCCGAACGCCTCGTTCGTCGTCTTCTTCAGGCCCGACGGGGCCGAGACCGAGTCCGACTACCACGAACGCCTCTGGCACGTCCTGCAGTTCCTCCACGTCCACGACCCCGAACCGTGGCCCGACGACATCCCGACAGACCCCGACGACCCTCGCTGGGAGTTCTGCTTCGGCGGCGAACCGATGTTCCCGACGTGCCGCGCCCCGTTCTATGACGACCGGAAGAGCCGGTACTGTCCCGTCGGTCTCGAGGTCACGTTCCAGCCTCGCAGCCTGTTCGACGGCATCACCCACGACACCGACGCGGGTCAGCGCGCCCGCGACGTCATCCAGGGTCGCCTCTCGGAGTACGACGGCGTCTGCCCCCACGCTGACCTCGGCGACTGGGGCGTCGAGGGTGACCGCGAGTGGGTCCAGTACATGCTCTCGGAAGACGACTCGCAGTTCCCCGACGAGTGTCCGCTCGCCATCTCCCGCGACCACCCGAAGGCCGTCTCGACACCGCTCGACCCCGAACCCGACGCGGGCCCGAACGCCTCGACGGCGGACTGAACGATGTCCGCGCTCTCGCTCCCCGCCGACCCCGTCCTCCTCCTCGTCGACCTCCAGACGGGCTTCGACGAACCGCACTGGGGCGACCGGAACAATCCCGACGCCGAAGCGAACGCCGCACGTCTGCTGGAGGCGTGGCGCTCGTGGGGACTGCCGGTCGTCCACGTCCGCCACGACTCCACCGAGGCCGACTCCCCCCTCCGCGGGGACGCCCCCGGCTTCGCGTGGAAACCCGCGTTCGAACCCCGCGAGGACGAACAGACGTACGTCAAGCACGTCAACAGCGCCTTCGTCGGGACCGGACTGGAGGCGTGGCTCCGAGACCACGGGTACGAGTCGGTCGTCGTCGCCGGCCTCACGACCGACCACTGCGTGTCGACGACGACCCGGATGGCCGAGAACCTGGGCTTCTCGCCCGTGGTGGTGTGTGACGCGACGGCGACCCACGAGCGCGAACTCGACGGCGAGACGTTCGACGCCGACACGATGCATCGGACGGCACTGGCGCACCTCTCCGGGGAGTTCGCCGAGGTAGCGACGACCGACGCGGTGCTCTCGGTGCTGCCGAGCGGGACGTAGTCGTCGGAGGTGCCGTCACGAAAACCTCGCCGCCGGACCGGCGACGTGCCCCGTCTCCGTCTAGTCGTTGAGGCGAACGAGCGGGCACTCGAACGCGTCGACGGGGTCTTCGGAGACGCTGAGTTCACCTGCTCTCTCGTACTGTACCACTTCGTGGTAACTCGTCAACTGCTTCGGGTCGCCGTGCCACGTCAGCGGGTGGACGGCCCAGCGGCCGCCGTTGTAGTGGCGGTTCCCCGGAGCGGCCTCCGAGACTGGGACGAAGTCGAGGTGGGTGAACAGCTTGTCGTACGACTGTTCGTTCCTGTCGGTGGGCAGCGGCAGGTCGGCCACGCCCTTCGTGGCCCAGAGCGTCCCGTCGCCGTAGATTCGTCCCTCGAAGCCCGGTGGTTCCGCGGCGGCAGGTGCGCTCGTGGCACCGATGCCGAGCGCCAGTCCCGAGACGACGAGACCCGTCCGTAGATACCGACGGCGCGACAGCCTCGTGGTGTGTTCTTCGGTCATGGTGGTGGGGGTTCTTCCCCGCCGGAGGAGGGTCGACCACGGATATAGTAATTTTTCCAACACGTTACCGACTCCCGGTGGGGTTCCTGCCGACTGTGTACCGACTCTCTCTCCACTCGGGCCCGACTCGTTCTCCCGGCGCGTGCGTCGCTCACGGGTGCGCCCCTGCGGAGTCTGCCATCGAGGGGCGTTCGGACGACAGGTTCGACGCCGACCGGGCCGTCAGCGGTCGTTCCCCGTCACGAGTGCGACGTTGCCCGACGTGTCCCCGAGCGTCTCGAGGAGCGCTCCGTCGTCCAGGGCGACGCACACGGTCTCGTACCGGGCCAGCGTCTCCTGAAGCGCGTCGCCCGCGACCGCTGTCACCTCGAAGTCGTCGGTATCGACACCGGCGGCGGCCACCCGCTCGGTGACGGCCGCTGCGTCGTCGCTCGACTCCCCAGCGTCCATCGACTCGACGGCGAGCAACGTCGGGACGACTCCGTCGACCGTCGCGAACTCGACGATGCGTCGGGCGACGGCGGACGCGTCGGCGTCCGGGGTCACCAGCCCCACTGGCGTTCCGACGTCTCCCCGGAGCGCGACGAGGACGACGTCGCACGGTGCGTGCTCGACGAGTCCCTCGAGCATCGGGCCGACGACGGCTCCGTCGGTGTCGACGGTGCCGTCCCACCCGACGAGCACCTCGTCGGCGTCTTCCTCCTCGAGGACGTCGAGAATCGCCGCTCCGGTGTCCGGAGCGACGACCGCTCGGGTCCGCAGGCGAACGTCCATCTCCTCGGCGAACTGCTTGGCGGCGGCGAGCAAGTCGCGCTGGTGGTCGAGTCGGTCGGATTCGACGTTCTGTAAGGGGGATGGGTGTTCCACGTGGACGACGTTGACCGCGACGAGTTCGGGGTCGCCGGCGTCGGCGTTCGCGTGTGCGCTGGCCGCAGCGAGTCGAATCAGCCGCCGCTGCGTCTCGGGGTTCGCGACGGGGACGACGACCCGGTACGGGTTGGCCAGTTCCGGCCGGAGTGCCTCTCGCAAGAGCCCTTCACCCACGACGCGGCTTCTGGCGTAGACGGCGTACCAGACGACGCCGAGGGCGACGATTCCCGTCCCGACCAGGACGATGACGGGTGCCATCTGCGAGACGACGGCGAGCGACAGGACGACGCCGAGAATCGGCACGGCCGGGTAGAGCGGATTCGGGAGGGTGAACGACGGGTCGTACTCGTCGGGGTCGGCACGTCTGAAGACGACGAGCGAGACGTGGACGAGCGAGTACGCGACGAGGAAGCTGAAACTCGCCGCCTCGGCCAAAAGCGAGATGATGGCATCGACGCCGAGGCCGACCGAGACGAGGAGCGCGATGACGCCGCCGGTGACGAGAATCGCCCGGTGGGGGGTGAAGAAGCGGGGGTGGCTCGTGTTCAGCCACTCGCTCACGATACCGTCGCGGCCCATGGCGTAGACGACGCGCGAGGCGGCGAGCACGGACGAGTTCGAACTCGAGATGGCGGCGACGATGGCGGCGAACACGATGGCGACCGCACCGATTGGGCCGAGGTACACCGTGATGACGTCGGCGACCGGAATCGGTGAGGCGGCCAGCGCGTCGACCGGGAGCACGCCGGTGCTGACGAGCATGACGAGCACGTACAGGAGCGTCACCAGCACGACCGAGAGAATCATCGACAGCGGGATGATGCGACTGGGGTTCTTGATCTCGCCGGCGACGGTCGCGATGATCTCGAAGCCGAGGAAGGAGATGAACACGATGCCGGTCGTCGCGACGACGCCCGTCGCCCCCGTGGGGGCGAACGGCTCGAGGTTCACCGGGTCGATGAAGAAGACGCCGACGGCGACGAAGACGAGGATGACCGCAGTCTCGGCCCCAATCATGACGTTCTGGAGGGAACTCGACTCCTCGGTCCCGTAGTAGTTGACCCCGACGAGCAGCGCCAGTCCGAAGAGGCCCAGAGCGACGATGAAGACGCGCCCGTCGAGGAACGGGACCGGTTCGACGATGTACTGGCCGAACCCGATCATGTAGAAGGCGCTCGCGAACATCAGCCCGGTCCACATCCCCCACCCGACGATACTCCCGAAGAGCCCCCCAAGCGCGCGGTTGACGTAGTGGTAGCTCCCGCCGGCGATGGGCATCCCGGTCGCCAGTTCCGAGAGCGACAGTGCGGCCAGCAGCGCGACGAACCCGGCGATGGCGTACGATATCGAACTCGCTGGCCCGGCGTTCTGCGCCGCGATTCCGGGCAGGATGAAGATGCCCGCACCGATCATCGTCCCGCCGCCGAGCGTCATCGCCTCGAGGAACCCCAGGGTCCGCTCGAGTTCCCCACCGTCGACGCTCATCAGTGTGCCTCGCGGTCCGTCGCACGGAGTGCGGTCATTCGACGTCCCTCACGATGAGTGCCGGACGGTCGACGTTCTCGACGATTCGGGACAGCAGGTCGCCGATGATGCGGTCCACCAGCGACGGCTCGGTCTCTCCGAGGACGACGAGGTCGTACTCGTTCCCGAGTGCGGCGATTTCGGCCGAGGGGTCGCCGCCCTCTCCGAGTCGTCCGTCCACCCGCCCCTCGTCGATGCCGTAGTCGGCCAGCCGGTCGATGGCGCCCCGGAGGAGGAACTCGCCCTGACTCGGGTCTGCACCCTCGGCGACGGCGTGAAACAGCGTCGCCGTCGCGCCGCTCACGTCGAGGAGGCTCGCGACCACCGAGACGATCCGTTCGAGGTTCGCATCGCCTCGGAGCGGGACGAGGATGCGCTCGAGTTCGTCGACGTGTCCGGTGGACAGCACCGCGTCGCAGTCGTACTGGTCGGCGACGCGGTCGATGGTGGCCTCGCGGTCGTGAGTGAACACGAGGACCTCCGTGAGGTCGGGTCGCCCCTCGGCGATTTCGCGGAGCCGTCCCTCGGCGTCGGCCTCGTACTCGTCCTTGATGAGGGCCGGCTCGGCCTGCCGGGGGACCGGGAAGTACCCGAGGAGCACCACCCGACTCGGACCGAGCAGGTCGACGACTTCCAGCGGCGGCGTCTCCGGCTTCGAGACATCGACTGGCACGAGAACGTTCAGCTCGTCGACGGGTGGCATGAGTCGCTCTGAGTACACCGCCGGGTATTGTCAATGCTTCGCACGGCCCACACCCTGGGGGCGCCTCCGGTTCTCCGGGCAGGAGTCTGGTTGTTTTTATGAACACCCTCCCACTCTACTGCATATGCAGACGCACATCGTCCCGGTGGGGTTCGACTACGACCGCCTCATCGCGCCGCTCATCCGGGACCAGTTCGACGTCGACCGCGTCGTCCTCCTCGAGGGGGCGGTGGGGTCGGAGGCAAACGTCGAGTACTCGCGTCACCTCTCGAAGAAACTCGAGAAGGACTTCCAGAACCTCCTCGGTGCCGAGACGAGTCGGGTCGTCGTCGACGACGTCTACGACTACGACGCGGCATTCGAGCAGGCGTACGACCTCATCAACGCCGAACTCGACACCGGCGCGGAGGTGTGGGTGAACGTCAGTGCCATGCCTCGCCCCGTCTCGTTCGCCTTCGCCACCGCCGCCCACTCCATCATGGTCGAACGGCAGGAGGACAGAGACCGGATTCACACCTACTACACGGCGCCCGAGAAGTATCTCGAGACCGAACTCGCCGAGGAGTTGCGCGCGGGCAGGGACCTCCTCGCGGAGGTGCTCGAATCGGCCGACGGCGCGGGCGAGTCGGTGACCGTCGACGCCGACCGCGAGCGACTCGAAGCCCGCCTCGACGCCGCGTCGAGTCTCCTCGAGGAGTTCGACGAGCGCGGGACGACCATCGGGGCCAAACGCATCGGGGAGAACCACATCGTCGAACTGCCGGTCGCCTCCTTCTCGAACGTGAAGCCGTTCGAGGAGGTCATTCTGTTCAAACTCGGCGAACGCGGCGTCTTCGAGTCGGTGTCGGAACTCGCGGAGGCCCTGGCGCGGGAACTCGACGAGGAGTACACAGACTCCTTCCGCTCGAAGGTCATCTACAACGTCGACCGCCTCGGCCCCGGCGGGAAGGGGTACATCGAGCAGGAAGAACACGGGAAGTCCTACCGGACGCGGCTCTCGCGCATCGGCGAACTGTGGGTGCGCGCGCACACCGACCGGACCTGAGTAGGCCCGAGCAGGCCCGAACCGTTCCCCGCGCCCCGCTCAGAACCCGAGTCCGACCGGCTCGCCGGGTTCGAGCGGACTCGTCGGCAACTCGTCGGGGAGGTCCGGGTCGTTGTAGACGCCGGGGGCGACGTCGTTGGGGCCGTCGGGGTAGCACAGCGACGCGAGCGCCTGGATGTGCGTCCGGCCCACGTCGAGTTCGAACTGCCCGCCGCCGTACAGCCGGATTCCCTCCTCCGCGGCGTACGCGAGCGTCTCGAACAGTGACTCGACGGTGCCGAACCGCGAGGGCTTGACGTTCAGCCACCGCGGCGGGTACGGGAGCGCCTCCACCGAGGCGACGCCCGTGATGGGGTAGTCCCACGAGAGACGGTCCCGGTGTGCCTCGACGATTCCGTCCGTCTCCGGCACCAGCGCCGGGTCCTCGACGACGGCGTCGGGGAACCCCTCGAAGACGAGTCGGTAGAGGTCGGCGTCGGGTTCCTGGTCGACTTCGGTCCCCTCGTACTGGCCCTTGAGGTCGAGGATGCGGACGGCGTCGGCCGCCGCGAGTTCCTCGACGAGGGCGGCCGTCCACTCGACGGTGGGGTCGAGTTTGAACTCGGCGTCCGGGACCCGGTCGAGTATCGCGTCCACGCGGTCGGTCGACGGTGGCTCGCCCAGGCGCGTGGAGGCGACGAACCGGACGGGGTCGTACTCGCGTCCGAGGACGGCGCCGAGGCTCTCGTCGGCCTGTCGGAGCGCGAGGTCCAGCGCCGCCGACTCCAGCCCCCACCGGCGGTAGTGGTGTCCGGTCTCCCGTTCGGGCGCCTTCGTCGGGAAGAGGTCGACCTCGTCCAGTCGAGCGGAGAACGACTCGAACGTGTACTCGCCGGCGAGGTCGAACGCGTCGCCGAACGGTTCGGAGTCGGGGGCGGGCAGGGCGTCGTGGTCTTCAGTGTCGTACGTGACGTCCTCGCCGCGGCCCTCGCTCCTGTCGCCCGAGAGGACGAACGTGGTCGATTTCCGGACGAAGCCGCTGGAGGTGTCGCGGTCCTGCTGGTAGTAGCCGACGGAGTCGACGGTGAGCGGGAGGTCGGCGACGCGAGAGAAATCCATGCCTCCGCTACCGCTGCTGCGGGCTTAAAACGTCAGGTAACCGGTGGGTTACTGCGGCGGGTCGACGCTGTCTCGACGGCCACCACTCATCGCGCGGCTTCGAGCAGTTTCACTCGCGTCGACAGCGCGAGGAACGTCGCCGTCAGGGTCAACACGACGGCGCCGGCGGCGGCGAGTTCGTGTGCCGGCGAGACGTGCTGGACCACGCCCGACGAGATGGGTTCGGCCGGGACCAGCGTGTGGTGTGGCGTCCCGACTAGCGGGACGAAGTAGTCGACGAGGTCGTTGAACCCGTACCAGACGACGGCGACGAGCACGGCCCGCACCGGGAAGTTCGAGAAGCGGTAGATGACGAACGCCTCGACGACCATCGCGAGGTGGCTCCAGAAGAGGAAGTTGTACATCGCCGGGTGGAGGTACGAGAAGTCGTCCATGAAGACGAGGAGGACGTACGGCGTCCACGCGCCGAGTTTGAGACAGCCGAAGAAGGCCAGGGCGTTGAGGTACTCGTTCGTCCGGCCGAGGTACCACGCGCCGAACGCGAGGGCGATGAACAGCGTCGCAACGGGCGAGTCGGGGACGAACGGCCACATCACCACCGGTTCGATGGAGAACTGGAAGCGGTAGTACCAGAAGCCGAACGCCGTCCCGACGAGGTTGGTGAGGACGACGAGGGGGACGAGGTTGAGTCCGAGATTCTCCACGCTCCGGGGGAGCGGGGCGAGCCATCGGGGGAGGTCCGCCGGGGCGGGGAGGCCGTCGCCGTCGAACAGTTCGGCGAGGCGACGTCGAGCCGTGGCCATGTCGCATCGGAGGGAGGGGGGTGACAAAGCGGTGGCGGTCCCGTGCGAGAGCCGTGCCGTCTGACTCTCCTCCCGGGGTAGGGCGAACGGACGGCACGCCGGTGGCTGTGTCCGGGCCGGTGGACGGGGTGCCGTCACGCCGCGAGGCGTCCACCGGTTCTCGTCACGTCACGGCGCACAGTGGCCGCCCGCTACTATATAAACGACCGGCCGCCCACGCCGACTCACGTTCCGGCTGTCTCACCCGACCGGTGAGGCCGAAAGCACGGCTTAAGTGCGTCCGGTCCAAGGGTCGGACATGGCTGAAGAGACCGATCTGAAGGAGCTTCGACGCGGGACCGACCTGGTCAAGCGCGGGTTCGCGCAGATGCAGAAGGGGGGCGTCATCATGGACGTGGTGAACGCCGAACAGGCCCGCATCGCCGAGGAGGCCGGTGCCGTCGCGGTCATGGCGCTGGAGGCTGTCCCTGCCGACATCCGCAAGCGCGGCGGGGTCTCGCGCATGCCGGACCCGGAGAAGGTGGCCGAGATCATCGACGCCGTCTCCATTCCGGTGATGGGGAAGGCCCGCATCGGCCACTACACCGAGGCACAGATCCTCGAGGCGCTCGGCGTCGACATGGTCGACGAGAGCGAGGTTCTGACGCCGGCGGACAACGAGTACCACATCGACAAGCGCGACTTCACCGCACCGTTCGTCTGTGGGGCCCGTGACCTCCCCGAGGCCCTCCGCCGCATCGACGAGGGTGCGGCGATGATTCGCACGAAGGGTGAAGCCGGCACCGGTGACGTCAACCAGGCGGTCACTCACCAGCGGACTATCAAACACCAGATCCGTTCCGTCGTGGGGCTGCAGTACGACGAGCGCGAGAAGTGGGCCCGCGAACACGAGGCGCCCGCCGACCTCGTCCACGAGACGGCCGAGATGGGACGGCTCCCAGTCGTGAACTTCGCCGCCGGCGGCATCGCGACGCCCGCCGACGCGGCGCTCATGATGTACCACGAGTGTGACGGCATCTTCGTCGGGTCCGGCATCTTCGGCGCGGAGAACCCCGAGGCGATGGGTCGCGCCGTGGTCGAGGCGGTCAACAACTGGGACGACCCCGAGGCGCTCGCGGAGATTTCGACGAACATCGGCAAGGGCATGAAGGGTGAGTCGAACGTCGACATGCCCGAAGAGGAGAAACTGCAGGGCCGCGGTGTATAGCGCGTATCGGTCTTTCTCCCGTGTTTCCGAACGGCGATTCGGGCGACGTGTCCCCTCGAACTGTTCGCGACGTGGCTACCGGCACTTCTCCCGACCACGCCGGTTCGAGGGTCAACCGACTGCTCGACCGTTCGATTTCGGTCGGCGAGGCCCACACGGCACCCCGCTACCTCACCTGCGCCCGTGAAATCGCGGTCGACGACGACCGCGACCCGGCCTGGCTCCCGTGGCTCGTCGGCGACGTGCTCGCCCGGACTGTCCGCACCGACGACTCTCCGTTCGGCGACCGCGACGCACAGGTCGAACTCGTCGCCCACGTCGCGGCGCTCGCGGTCCACCACCGCTGGAAAACGACGGACGTCCTCGACCTCGACGGAGACGAGTACTTCGAGCGGATCGTCACGGGCGTTCGGACGGTCGGCAGCGACGACCGCCAGTTCCTCGAGCGCGTCGTCCGGAAGACGGCCACGCTCCTCGACGAGGAGTACGTCAGCAGCCTCGCCGTCCTCGACTGGCAGGACGCGTTCGACGTTTCCTGACCCGGATTCACTCTCGCTCTCCCGCAAGCCGTTCGTTCCGCACCGCCCACGGTCTGAGGATCGAATACACCGCCTCCGTCATCGGCACGTCTACGCCTTCCTCGTCGCCGGCCCGCACCACCGCACCGTGTAGCCCCTCCAGTTCCATCCGCTTGTCGTGCGTCAGATCGTAGTGGAGCGACGAGTACGCGTCCTCCTCTATCCCCTCGGCGAACTCCATCCACCGGTCGACCGTGTCCTCGGGCATACCGACGCCCCGCGCGTCGGCGACCGCGCAGACCTCTTCGATCACGCGGCGGTACATGGTCCAGGACTCCTCTACCTCCCTGACCTCGCCGAGTGGGAGTCGAACCGCCGTCGTCAGTCCGGCCTGCGCGCAGATGAACGCCGCCTTCTCCCAGATGTCGGTCTCGATCGTCTCGGAGAGTTCGACTGCGAGTTCGGGGGCCTCTTCACAGGCGTCGAGGAGTCGTTCGGCGCGGTCGCTGCGACGGCCGTCGAGTTCTCCGAAGACGATCTTCGTGGGACCCCCGGTGTGTTCGACGACGCCCGGCGCGCCGATGGTCGAGAAGATGTACGCCACGCCGCCTAGCACGCGCTCTCGCCCCACTTCCTGGGCGAGTATCTCCTCGTTTCCGACGCCGTTCTGGAGCGAGACGACCGCACCGTCGTCGCCGAGTAACGGGCCGAGGCGTACAGCGACGTCGGCCGTGTCGAACGACTTCACACAGCAGAATACGAAGTCGCAGACTCCCACGTCCTCGGGGTCGCCCGTGGCTGCCAGCTCGACGTGGGCGTCGCCTGCGACGCTCCGGAGTTCGAGTCCGTTCTCCTGCAGGGCCCGGAGGTGGTCGCCGCGGCCGATCAGGTGGACGTCGACGCCAGCCTGTGCGAGTCGTGCGCCGACGTACGCCCCGACGCCACCGGGGCCGTACACCGCGACCTTCATACGCGGGCCTTCGACGCTAGCTCGGCGGGGTCGGTCCCTGCGATCACGCTCGCGTGTGGTCGTTCCGTTCGTCGCCCTGACGTCGTGGTGTCACCCCGCCG
Organism: Salinigranum sp.; assembly: GCF_041641895.1. NCBI lineage: Archaea > Methanobacteriati > Methanobacteriota > Halobacteria > Halobacteriales > Haloferacaceae > Salinigranum > Salinigranum sp. The sequence goes on from NZ_JBEPXO010000002.1 coordinate 65,531, forward strand.
GTTCGTCGGCATCACAACCTCCATACAGCCGTCTCACACTTGACAGCACCGAACCCCTGGACGGAGTGACAAGACACATTAGCCGCCCAGCCGAACCCTCCTCCCGTATGGGACTGTCACTCGCTGAGTACTGGGACGAACTCGAACCGACCGCACTCATCGTCGTCGGGTTCGTTCTGTTCGTCATTCCCGAACCGGCGACGTCGACCCTGGGCATCGGCCTCATGCTCCTCGGTATCGCCTGGTGGTTCTACGAGTGGGACCGGCCGTAAAAAAACGAGAGACGTCGGAGAGACGGTGCCGGCGCAGTTCGCGAGCTATGCGCCTGGCGCGGAGACGACCGGGGTCGGGTCGTCACCGCCGTTGAGGATGCGGTCGACGATTTCGCCGAAGTCCGGCTTCTCTTCGTCGTCCGCAGGTTCGTCCGACGGGTAGTGCGGTGCGATGGGCATGATGAGCCACCCCGCACGCCCAGCGTTGTGGTTTGTCGGCAATAATGGTTGGGACGTGAGGCCCCGAACGTGCTCCGTAGTGCGTGCGCTGGAGTCGTCGACGGGACTGGTGACTCCGGTGGCCGACTCGTCTCTCCCCGACCGGTCGCTCGTCCTCGGCGGCCGCGCCCCGCCGAAGCGACTTCGTCTGCGGTTTCCACACGCTACCGACTACTGCTCCAGCACTTCGGCTCCGCGACCGATACGTGTCTGGTAGGCGCGGGCGTCGACGCCCACGTCGCTGAACGCGTCGACCATCGCCCCCGCTACCGCCCGGCGGTCCTCGTCGTAACAGGCGGCGATGACTGAGGGGCCGGCCCCGGAGACGGTGACGCCGGTCGCGCCGGCGTCGAAGGCGGCGGTGCGGACCTGCGTGTACCCGGAGATGAGTCCCGCCCGGGCGGGGGTGACGATTTCGTCGGTCATCCCCTCGCCGACGAGTTCGGGGTCCGACCGGCACATCCCGACGGTGAGGGTCGCCGCGTGGCCCACGGTGTCGACGAGGTCCGTCATCTCGGCCGTCGAGGGGACGACCCGCCGCGCGTCGCGGGTCGAGACGGCGATTTCGGGGAGACACGCCACGAGCGGGATGTCGGCGTCGACGGAGGTGATGCCGCCCCCGGACGCGATGGTGAACCCGCCCAGGAGCGACGGGGCGACGTTGTCGGCGTGGGGTTCGCCCGAGACCACCGCCTCGCCCTTGGCCGCGACGGGGACCAGTTCCTCCCGCGAGAGCCCCCGGTCGTACAGTTCGTTCAGCGCGAGGGCGGCCGCGGCCGCCGATGCCGCCGACGACCCCAGCCCCGACGAGGGACGGACGCCCTTGTTGATGTGGATGTGCGCCGGCGCGTCGAGCGCTTCGGCGACGGCCCCGACGGTGTTGCCGTCGGGGTCGGTCGGGATGTACGTCGACCCGACGCCGGTCACCTCGATGGACGTCTCGTCGGACTTCTCGACCCGAACGAGGTCCGCGGGCCGGTCGAGGGCGACGCCGAACACGTCGAAGCCACTCCCGAGGTTCGCGCTCGTCGCGGGTGCCCTGACCGACAGCATGCCCCGAGTTTTACGAACGGCGAGTAAAAAGGTAGCGAAGCGACAGTGTCACCGACGGTCGTGATAACGGCCGACTGCGGCCGTCTCGCGGCCTCTCGAGACGGACGGACCGCCGACGGGTGAGCCGTCCACGAACCACAAGGGCCTAACAGTTCTACCTCGAAGCGCGGGCAATGAAACACGTCGTCGGTGGGGGCATCGCGGGCCTCGCCGCCGCCTACCGCCTGCAACAGCAGGGCCACGACGTCCACGTCTTCGAGGCCTCCGACGCGCTCGGAGGACTCGCCGCGACGTACGGGACCGCTGGTGACCGCATCGAGCAGTTCTACCACCACCTCTCGAAGTCCGAGGAGACCATCGTGGAACTCGCCCACGAACTGGGCGTCGGTGACCGTCTCGAGTGGCTCGTCGGCGAGAACGCCTACTACGTCGACGGCGTCGTCCACCCGCTCGACACTCCCTGGGAGATTCTCGCCTACCCTCACCTGTCGCTGTACGACAAGTTCCGGCTCGGGATGCTCACGCTCGGCGTCGACCTCCGCGAGTTCCCGCCGCGGTTCGACTCCTACGAGTCGCTCGAAGCGTACGAGGACGTCCCCCTCCGGGAGTTCATCGTCGACCACGCCACCGAGGGTGTCTACGAGAACTTCTTCGAACCGCTGCTCGACGCGAAGTTCGGCTCCCGGAAGGACGACGTGAGCGCCGCGTGGCTGCTCGGGCGGATCAAGTTCCGCGGCGAGCGCGATCTGCTCCGCGGCGAGATTCTCGGCTACTTCGACGGCGGCTTCGCGCCCTTCATCGACGCGCTCGTCGACGCGGTCGGTCGGGAGAACGTCACCACCGGTGCGCGCGTGACCGACCTCGCTGTCGACGACGGGTCCGTCTCGACGCTGACCGTCGAAACCGACGAGGGGACGGAGACGCACGACACCGACAGCGTCGTCGTCGCGGCGATGCCGAACGTCCTCGAAGCGCTCTGTGGCTACGAGTGTGACATCGACTTCCAGGGCGCCGTCTGTGCCGTCGTCACGATGGACCGGCCGCTCACGGACACCTACTGGCTGAACATCGCCCACGACGCGCCGTTCGGGGCGCTCATCGAACACACCAACTTCGTGCCGCCCGAACGGTACGGCGGACAGCACATCCTCTACGTCGCCAGCTACATCCAGTCGTACGACGAGCAGCTGTGGCAGGCGTCGGACGAAGAAGTCGAAGAACAGTGGCTCTCCCACGTCGAAGAGATGTTCCCCGACTTCTCCCGCGAGTCGGTGACCCAGTTCCGCCTCGCGCGCAACCCCCGTGCCGCGCCGGTGTACGAGCGGGGCTATCTGGAGAAGGTCGTCCCGTACGACCTGAGCGAGGTGGCCGACGGCCTCTACTACGCGGGGATGGCTTCCCGCGCGCAGTATCCAGAACGGTCGCTGAACGGGGGCATCGTCGCCGGCTTCGAGTGTGCCGACCGCATCGCCGAGCGAGCGGCAGACGGCGGGGAGCCGACGCGCACGGGCGGTCACGTCGGCGAGACGACGCCGCCCGGTTCGTGAGCGAGGACGCGTCCCGCCGCGTCCACGACGGTCACGCGACGGTGACTGTCCGGCAATTCTGACACATAATTGACAAGTGTCGGGCCGTTAGGGCGTCTGCATGAGCGAACACGGTGACGACCACGACCGAGCGGAGACCGACGACCGACACGACACCGACCTCGAAATCGACCGGGAGACGGGCCAGGCGACCATCGTCTACGACCACCCCGAGGAGGGGCGCGTCGAGGAGACTGTCTCGAACGAACAGATCGTCTACGTACAGGACCACTGGGCGTTCGCGTCGGGGACAGACGACGAGGGGAACGACCTGGTTCGGCGGGTCCCACACACCCGCGTCCACTACGTCGAACGGAGCGTCGAGACGTTCGAGGAAGAGGTCAAGACTGTGCGCCGGCGGGTCGAGTCGCTCGCCGACGAGGTCCGACAGAAACTCCCGGTGAACCTCGGGGCCCGTGGAGAACGCCGGGGACGGAACGGGTCGGACGAACTCAATCGAACGTCACCTCAGACCGTCGCCGTCGAGGAGGCGACCGACGGCGACGAGTCTCCCGGTGACTCGGACCGCGACCGGTAGAACGAGAGTCGGGACCGACGAGCGACGGCCGGGACGTGAGTGACGAACGACGACCGGAGCCGACCCGGTTTCAGGCGGTCTTCTCCTCGTCGACGTCCTGCATCCCGGGGGCGGCGGTGACGTCGACCTCCTCGTCGTCGGGATCGATGGCGTCGCCGACGTGGAGGTTCCCTTCCTCGTCCTCGACGTAGACGTCGTCCGCGAAGCCCCCCTCCGCGTGGGGGTGTTTGGGTGCGTCGAGCTTCTCGGGAGTCGACGGTGCGCTCGGGACGGTCCGAGTCCGGAAGTCGCCGAGCGGGTCGTCGATGGTGATGTTCCACTCCTCGAAGAACGCCTCGTAGCGCTCGTAGTGCGCCTCGAGTTCGTCGACGGGGAACTCCATCATCTCGGTCCAGCCGTGGTTGTAGAAGTCGAAGTTGGCCTGGACGTGGGTCACCTCGCGCGCCTCGGCCTCGGTGAACCCCGCGTCGAGCGCGGCGACGTAGGTGTCGAAGGTGCAGTAGAAGAACGCGGCCATGTGGTCCTCCCGCTCCTCGCGGCGGCCCTCGTCGGCCTTCCGGCCGAAGACGTCGACGTGGAGGTCGACGAGTTTGTCGCGGGCGATGTCGCCGACGACGGGGGTGGTGAGGGCCTTCTTCGCCGCCCAGTGCCGGAGGTTCTGGCGTATTTTCATCTCGCTCAGACGTTGGAGCGAACTCGGGTAAGGGTTGCGGCATCGGGGTCGGCAGCCGACCCGTCCCCGGATTCGGTGCGGTCCGAACTCACCGACGCGGCCGGGCCTGTCGAAGAGGCGACCGTCAGAGCGTCCCGGCGCAGAGGGACACGCTCGGCGGCCTCTGACCGATTCTCGTGGATGATGCGTGGATAGCAATCCACATTAACCCCGAACTACAACGTCTCGGATATGACCCAGTCGTATGTGATCATCGGCGACGGCATCGCGGGGTCGTCCGCGGCCGAGACGCTCCGTGAGGAGGCGCCAGACGCCGATGTCACCGTCATCACAGACGAGGGCGAGGCCCTGTACAACCGGATCCTCATCAAGGAGTTCGCGAAAGGCAAACTCCCCGAGGCCCCCATCTCCATCCACTCGGACTCGTGGTACGAGGACCGCGACATCGACCTCCGGCTGAACACGGTCGTGACGAACGTCGACCCCGACGCCCACACCCTCTCGACCCACGAGGGCGAGGAGATCGAGTACGACAAACTCCTCGTCGCCACCGGCGGCACGCCGACCCAGTTACCCGTCGAGAACTCCGACGCCGACGGCATCCACCACTTCTGGACGTTCCAGGACGCCCGCGCCATCCGTGAGCACGCAGAGCAGTCCGACACCGGCGTCGTCGTCGGTGCGGGGCTTCTGGGAATCGACCTCGCCGCCATCTGTGCCGCACAGGGCATCGACGCGCACTACCTGATGCGCGGCGAGTGCTGGTGGCGCTACGCGCTGTCGCCCGACGGTGCCGAAATCATCCACGACGCCCTCGAAGAGCGCGGCGTGAAGCCCGTCTTCGGCTCCGGCGTCGACCACTTCGAGACCGACGACGACGGCCGCGTCGTCGCCACCGTCGACCCCAACGGCGACACCTACGAGTCGGACTTCGTCGGCATCGCCATCGGTCTCGACTTCAACGTTGAACTCCTCCAAGACACCGACGTCGAGTGCGACGACGGCATCGTCGTCGACGAGTACATGCGGACGAACGACGACGACATCTACGCCGCCGGCGACATCACGCAGTTCCACGACGTCATCCTCGGCGAGCAGACCCAGAACGGCGCGTGGGGGTCGGCGAAGGAGCAGGGCACCATCGCCGCGAAGAACATGATCGACTACGGCTCCGAGGAGTTCCGCTGGGTCTCGTCGTACTCCATCACCCACTTCGACTTCCCGTTCCTCTCGTTCGGCCACCCGACGCTCGGCGACGACGAGGCGGAGCGCAAGTACGAGGACAACACCTGGCGGCGCATCACGTTCAAAGACGGCAAGATCATCGGCGGCGTCCTCGTCGGCGACCTCTCCGCGCAGTCGGCGTACAAGAAGCTGATGCGCGAGGAACGCGTCGTCTCCGACCAGAAGGACGTCCTCCTGGAGAAGCGCGTCGACCTCGACAAGGTGGCGCCGGCCCAGCAGTAACGCCGACGACACGCCGCGCTCGGCCGCCCCTCCCGCCCGGACTCCCCGGTCTCTCTCCTCTCCGGCGCCCGGTCAGTTCTCCCGACGCCCTCGCGGTGTCGACCGACTGTCGTTTTCGGGACAACGCTTATGCGTCGTTGTGTGTTACGATAACACATGTCACGATCTGCCGGACCGACGCTCGACGGGTCGGTCACCCTCGTTCCGACTTCGAAGGTGAACGCGAGCGACGAGGTTCGCCACTTCGACCAGCTCACCTCCCGAGCGAAGCGGGTCGTCGTCGCCGCTGCCGAGGGGCGGTCGTCTCCCGTCTCTGCCCCGTCCCTCGCGACGGTCGACGTCGTCGTCTTCACCGACTACTACCGCGTCGAGTGACGCCGTCGGCGGTCCCTTCGAGAACCCGCCCCACCGGGGTGGTGGCGTCGTCCACTGACGGACAGCCGACAGGGCGGACTCCCTGTCCGGAAGCGAAGCCGTTTTTCGCCACGCCCCGCTTCAGTGAGTATGGACGGCGGTGATTCGAGCGGCACGATGACGCTCGCCTTCGAGTTAGCGGCGCTCAAAGCGCTCTCTGACCCGACGGCGGCGTTCTCGGACGCTCGCCAGTGGACCAAGTACGTCGGCGTCGTAAGCGAACAGCCGACGTACGTCGTGACGAACTACACCCGGAAACACCGCATCAGACAGGACTTCTTCTCCGGTCCCCGCGGCGTGGTCGAGAGCCTCGAGAACGTCAAACGACAGTTCGACACCGACCGCCACGTCTACGTCGGCACCACGGAGGAGGACCGCGCGGCCGCCGAGGAGACCGACTGGGAGTACCTCCCGGTCGAACAGGCCGCCGAGGCCGCCGACTGGCCGCTCGGCGGCGAGGACCCGGAAGACGACCCGTTCGAGGATGACGGCCGCGACGACTGGCCCTGAGCAGACTGCTCAGGCGCCCAGCGTGCCCGTCGGTGGCCGTGTTCCCCGTGACTCCGGACCGGGCCCGTCGCGCAGCTGGACGAACGCGTCGGAGAGGACGGCCAGCAGGTACAGCGTCGAGACGACGTTCACCGTCCCGACGGCGAGACTGACGAGGCCGCTCGTCCCCGCGCCGAAGGCGACGCCGAGCGCCGTCCCGAGCACGACGTTCACGAGGAACGTCACGACGAACACGACTCCTAGAAGGACGAGAACGAGGAGGAACAAGCGGATTCGGTTCCCCTTCGTCAGCCGCCAGCTCCGGCGCATCGCCGTGACGAAGTTCTCGTCCTCGGCGGCGACGTACTGCAGCATGAACAGGAGGCCGACGTAGGCGACGACTCCCGGGACGACGAGCAGGAGCGTCCCGAGGAAGACGACGAGACCGAACGCGATTCCGCCGACGGCGACGTTCGCCACGGCGAACACCATCCGGTCGGTCAGGAACCGCCGGGGGACCCGCTCGCGTTCGCCGGCGACGAACGTGCGGACGGCGACGACGGTGACGGTGGCCGCGGCGAGCAGCGCGACGACGACCAGTACGCCCGCGACGGCGTCGGGGACTGGGAGCGTGACGAGGTTCGGGACAGTCCCCGCCGGCGCACCCGGCGGCAACAGACCGGTGACAAGCGACCGGAGCAGGGTGTTGAAACTCAACTGGTAGACGAGCATCACTACCGTGTACGCGGCGAGGACCGCGAGGCCGGCCCGACTCAGCAGGTGGCCGGCCCCGCGTCTCAGGGCGGGACCGAGTTGGAGGGACATGCACACGCGACTCCACGACGACCCGACAAAATGCTATCGGTACAGTGATATATTGTGGCAGACGACGGCGGTTCGACTCATCGAAAGTCATAATCGAACCCGGTCCTTGACTCCGGTAATGAGTCACCAACTACCTGACGTACAGGCAGCGCGGCCCGACGTCACCGTGGGGCTGAGCCAGGTCGGCGTGACCGGCGTCGAGAAGCTCGTGAAAATCGCCCGCAACGGGAAGCGGCCGCTCGTCCTGATGGCGGAGTTCGAGGTGTTCGTCGACCTCCCTGGGGGGCGCAAGGGCATCGACATGAGCCGGAACATGCAGGTCATCGACGAGATTCTCGAGGACGCCGTCTCCGAACCCGCCTACCGAGTCGAGGACGTCTGCGGCGACGCCGCCGAACGGCTCCTCGCCAAGCACGACTACACCTCCACCGCGGAGGTCCGCATGGAGGCGGAACTCATCCTCAAGGAGGACACGCCCGAGAGCGGCCTCGCGACGCAGTCGAGCGTCGACATCATCGCCTCGGCGGTGGCGACAGCGGAGGGCACCCGCGAGGAAATCGGCGCCCGCGTCGTGGGGATGACGGTCTGTCCCTGCTCGCAGGGGATGTCCGCCTCCCGCGCCCGGGACACTCTGCTCGACCTGGGCGTCGACGAGGAGACGACGGAGGAGTTCCTCGACGCGGTCCCCCAGCCCGGTCACTCACAGCGCGGCCACGCCACGCTCACCGTGACGAGTAACGGGTCGCCCGACGTCGACCTCATCGACGTCGTCGACATCGCCCGCGACTCGATGAGCGCACGTATCTACAACCTCGCGAAGCGCCCCGACGAGGACCACATGACCTACCACGCCCACGCCAACGCGAAGTTCGTCGAGGACTGCGTGCGGTCGATGGCCGAGCAGACCGTCGACACGTTCGACCACCTCCCGGACGACGCCGTCGTCCACATGAAGCAGTCGAACGACGAGTCCATCCACCAGCACAACGCCCACGCCGAGCGCGAGTTGACGATGAAACAGCTCCGCGAGGAACTGGAACACGACGCGTAACTCGGATCGGGTCGGGTCGGGCCGGGCCGGGCCGGGTCCAGCTCCGTCTCTCGCCCGGGTCGCTCCGCCACGGCACCGCTCTCTGGGCTCTCCGGCTCTCTCCGCTCTGTCTCTCCTCGCTGCTCGTTCGCTCGTTCGGCTTCCCCCGCCGGCTCCGACCGTTCACAGCGACAGCGGCTCCGCGTCGGTCCACTGCTCGTCGAACGTCGTCCGCAGGTTCGAGGCGAACTCGGGGTCCGTGAGGGCGATGAGCGCGAACGCCTGTGTCGGGTCGAGCGGGTTCGGCACGTCGATACAGACCTCGACGTCGTCGATGAGGTGGAACGACCCCGAGACGGCGTCGTCGACGCGCGCCTCGAAGGCGTCGTCCGTCACCAGCCGACCGTGGTAGTCGTCCCAGACCGTCTCCGGGACGAAGTCGACGAGGTCCGGCGAGAGGAGCAGCGACACCTCGACACCGCGGTCGAGCGCCTCGTCGAGGCGGTCGACGACCTGCTGGCTCACCCGACCGATGTCGAACTGCGGCGAGGGCGTCCCGATGACCATCACGAGTCGCTGGTCGGCGGCCGCCAGTCGCTCCACGAGCAACTCCGCGCTGTCCTCGGGCCCGACGGCAGCCGTCCAGAACTGCTCGTCGGTCGGCCGGTGTGCGTCGAGTTCGGTCGACAGTTCGGAGACGATAGACTCGTACTGTCGTGCTTTCCGCTCCAGTTCCGTCTTCTTGTCGTTGAGGAGACGTTCGAGTCCCGTCTCGGGCTCGACGCCCACGTACTTCTTCGGTCGACTCGACGCCTGACTCCGGACGAGCCCGAGCTGTTCGAGTCCGTTGAGGACGTCGTACACCCGTCCCATCGGGACGTCGCTCGCCCGCGAGAGTTCCTTCGCCGTCGCCGGACCGAGACGGAGCAGGGCCCTGTACGACCGCGCCTCGTACTCGGACAGCCCGAGGTCGCGCAGTGTCGCCATGTTCGCACACGTCGTTCACCGAGTAAAAACGCGTCGCCGGTTCATCGACTCCCGGCCCCGAACGTTGGAGTCAGCGCCTGAGTGTGGCGCTCCTCCCGACTACTGGAGCGCCGACACCGCCGACATCAACTCGTCCGGGGTTGTCGCCGTCCGGGCGTCGTCACCGACGTGGACCGTCGCGTCGTCGCCGTCGCCGGGGACGACGACCTTCTCGTGGTCGGCGACCCGGTGTGCCGCCCGGTGGAGGTCGCTCCCGCGAGGGACGTCGATGACCAGGTCGGGCCGACAGAGACGCGCCGCGACGGCCCCGTAGCCGGCCACCTGGATGCCGATGCGGTCCCGGGCCCCGGCGAACGCCGCGACGGTGTCGTGCGCCACGTCTCTGTACCGTTCGTCGCCGGTGAGTGCCGCGAGGTCCAGACAGACCTCCGCGAGTTCGACGTTGTCGTCGATGGGACGGAGCGGCCGGTCGACGAGACCGGCCCCCGTCGCGGGGCCGTCGCGGAACGACCCCTCGTCGTGGAGCGTCTCGATGGCGTGGTCGACGACGGCCCGTGCGGTGTCGACGCCCTCGCCGAGCACCTGTTCGGCCCGACAGAAGGCGGCCGCGACCCGTGCGTGCTCGGAGAGGAGTCCGCGCTCGCCCGTCTCGTCGCCGTCGCGGTAGCGGAGGACGACGCCGTCGTCGACGAGTTCCTGGTCGAGGTGGTCGAGAATCCGCTCGGCGGCGTCGCGTGCGTCCTCGTCGTCCGTGTACGCGGCGAGCGTGAGGAACGCCTCCGCCGCGAGGCCGTTGTCGCCGGCGTAGACGGTCAAATCGCGGCGCGGTGGGGCGGCGTCGGCGCGCTCCTCGGCCGGGAGGTCGTAGTAGTCCGACTCCTCCGCCGGGCCGAGACTCCCACCGACGGCCTGTCCCGTCCAGAGGTCGTCGGTCAGGAAGTCGACAGTCGCCGCCGCCGTCTCCCGGTAGGTGTCGTCGCCGGTGTAGAGGTAGCCGTTCGCGTACGCGCGGACGAGCGCCGCGTTCGTCGCGAGCAGCTTCTCGCGCTCGACGTCGCTCCAGTCGCGCGTCGTCGCGTAGCGGAAGAAGCCGCCGTCGACGTCGTCGAACAGGTTCCGCTCGGCGACGTCGAGCGTCGACAGCGCCTGGTGGCGCGCCCGCTTGAACGCGAACTCGACGGTGCGGGGCATGGGGAACTTCGCCTCCCGGCCCCACCCGCCGAAGTCGGAGTCGTACTGTACTTCCAGTTGACCGGCGAGGTGTTCCTCGATGGTCGTCGTCACCTCGCCCGCGGGCGTGGGGTCGCCGGCCAGTGCTCGCGGGACGCTCCCGGCCGCCTCACCGCGTTCGACCCACGTCTCGCGCATCCGGTCGAGGACCTGCTTCATGCCGTCGGGACCGAGGTACGTCGTCCCCGTGAGCACCTTCCCGTCGGGGGTGCAGAACACCGTCGACGGGAAGCTGCCCATGTTGTACCGCTCTCTCACCCGGGGGTGACGGTCGACGTCGACGCGCACCGGGACGTAGCTGTCTCTGATGACGGCGGCGACGCGCGGTGCCGCGTACGTCTCGCGGTCCATCTCGTGGCAGGCGCTACACCACGTCGCGGTCAACGAGAGGAGCACGGGCACGTCGCGCTCGCGCGCCTCCGCGAAGCTCTCTTCGCCCCAGTCGCGCCAGTCGACGCCGACCGACGGCGCGTCCCTGCCCTCGTCGTTCATGCTCGCGGCTGGGTGACGGAGGGGTAAAGCCCCTCGGGATTCCCCCGCGAGTCGGAAGGCTCTCGGCCACCCCTCTCGACGGTCCTGTATGTCCTCGCTCTCGAACACTACCGCGCTCGTCACCGGCGCGTCCCGCGGAATCGGTCGCGGTATCGCCCTCGCACTCGGCGACGCGGGCGCGACGGTGTACGTCACCGGTCGTAGTGTCGGCGCCGACCGTACCGACGACCTCCCCGGGACTGTCGACGAGACTGCCGGCTCGGTCACGGAACGCGGTGGCCGCGGCATCGCCGTCCAGTGTGACCACACCGACGACCGACAGGTCGAGGCGCTGTTCGAACGCATGGACCGGGACCACGACCACGACCACGGGTCGGGGGGCGGACTCGGTCTCCTCGTCAACAACGTCTGGGGTGGCTACGAGGGCTACGGCGAGTCGTTCGACGGCCCGTTCTGGGAGCAGCCGATCGAGACCTGGGACCGCATGTTCGACGCCGGTGTCCGCGCTCACTTCACCGCCTCTCGGCTCGCCGTCCCCCGACTGCTCGACGCGGACGGCGGCCTCGTCGTCACCGTCTCCTCCGGACACGGCGGACGGTTCCGTGGAAGCGTCCCGTACGACGTCTCGAAGACCGCCACCGAACGGCTCACGAAGACGATGGCGCACGAACTCCGCGACACGCCGGTCTCCGCAGTCGCCGTCCAGCCGGGGTTCACGCGCACGGAGCGCGTCCTCGACGCCGTCGACGAGGACGAGGAGGTGCTCGCGGGGACGGAGTCGCCACTGTACACCGGCCGGGCGGTGGTCGCGCTCGTTCTCGACGACGGTGTCGCGGACCGGTCGGGCGGCGTCTTCCGCGTCGGTGACCTCGCCCGCGCGTACGGCTTCACCGACGTCGACGGCACGCGACCGGCGCCGTTCGACCTCCCGGGCGACCCGCTGTAGCCGTACCCAGTGCAGAAAGGCTATGCGTCCCCGCCAGCAAACTCGGAGCATGCCACGAACGCGCTGGCTCATCGCGTCCCTGCTCCTCATCCCGCTGGCGGACGCGCTGTTGCTGGTGGTCGTCTCGGACTTCATCGGGTGGAAAGCCACCGTCGCGCTCGTCGTCCTGACGGGCCTCGTCGGGATGCTCCTGGTCCGTGCCGAGGGGCGACACACCCTCCGGACGCTCCAGCGGAAGGTCCAGACGGGTGACCTCCCGACCAACGAACTCCTCGACGGCGCGTTGCTCATCGCGGCCGGTGCGTTCCTGCTCACGCCGGGGCTCGTCACCGACACTATCGGGTTCCTCCTGGCCGTCCCGGTGACGCGCTACCCCATCAGAGAGGCGCTCAAACGCCTCGTCGTCCAGCCGTACCTCGACAAGCGGATGGACGGCTTCGTCTCCGGCAACGTCTGGACGGCTGGGTTCCCGCAGGAGGAGTTCACGGGGCCAGGGACAGGGTCGGGGTCGAGTTCCAGCGGCGACTACGTCGACGTCGACGGCGGCACGGTGAACGACGATAACCGGTGACGGCGCGGTGCTGAGCGGGAAAGGAAACCCTTAAACAAACCAGCGCGCAACGACTGAATGCGCTCACCTGGGCCAATAGCTCAGTCAGGTTGAGCGCTCGGCTGATAACCGGGAGGTCCGCGGTTCAAATCCGCGTTGGCCCACC